>JBGUBD010000020.1 GCA_041821185.1 Phycisphaerales bacterium AB-hyl4
GTGTCGGACGTCATGCCCACATTGCTGCGATAGTACACGCGCTGGCCCGGCTCAAACGCGGTCACCTTCTCGCCCACCACTTCGATCACGCCGACGGCCTGGTAGCCGGTGCACAGCGGGTAGGGGCCCCACGTGATCTTGTTTTGCAGCAGCGCCAGTTCAGTGCCCGGGCTCACGCCGCTGTAGACCGTGCGGATTACGATGTCCTCGGCCGTGGGGGCAGGCAGACGCACGCGCGTCAGTGACAGGTTCTGTTGAGCATCGCAGACGATGGCGGTGGCGTCCATGGGCGATCCTGTGCGGTTCAGTTGAGCGAGCCAATCCGTTCGAGCGAGTATCCGCATCGCTCGCGTTCGCCACAAGAGGCCGGAATTGATAAAAATAGCACAAATCTGACATATGTCGGCATGGCAATGTCACATGATGAGGTTACGCAGATGACAATACATTGGCTGGAACGCATTGCGCCGCGTCCACGCATTGTGGGCGAACAGCCGGCCCAGCCTGGCTGGATCGAGCCGACGCGCGTGATCTACGATCATGAGGTGGTGCTGTTTGGCGACAGTACGTTTCAGTTGGAAATAGAGGGGGAATCGTTCGTATGCCTGCCCGAGTCGTTCGTGATCGTTCCGCCAGGCCAATGGCACACGTCCTGGCTGGACGGTCCCCGGCCCGGCCGTCGCGCCTGGATGCACTTTGACTGGACCGCCGGCAAAGCGCAGGCCGACGCCCCGGTTCTGACCTATGCGCCGGCTGCCCCGGATCTGACCTTCATGCGCCGTGCGCCGCGGTGGATGCCCGCACGTCTGCTGCACGGTCGCATCGAACGGCCGGGGCACGTGTGGGACCTGCACCATCGACTCAGCCACCGCTGGAACGCGGGCACACCACGCGACCGCGCCACGGCACGCGCCCTCTGCCTCGAACTGCTACTCGAACTACTGCACGAATCGCCCCCCGCCCACGCTGCCCGGCCCATCCCTGATCACCTCGCCCCCCGTATTCGAACGCTACTGGATCACATTGCCCAGCAGCCCGTGAGCGGGATGCCTTCGATCCAGCACCAACTCCGCTCGCTTGGTTACAGCTATGAACACCTGTGCCGCCACTTTCGCAGCACCTATGGTATTTCGCCATTGAGTTACACCCAGGCAGTGCGAATCGAACGGGCCAGGCAGTTGCTTCGCGACACCTTGTTGAACGTGACGGAAATCAGCAGGCAGGTCGGCTTCGATCGCCCGGGCTACTTCACGCGTCTGTTTCAGCAGCGAACAGGTCACACACCAACAGGATACCGCCGAAACTTGCCCCGGCCGGTTGAAAAACTCCGACACAACCAAGTGGAGACTCGATAGGGATCTCTGAATCCCGCCTTTACATGGATGAAGAAGGACTCGCTTACCGCATCGATCCAGAGCACGGCCAGGCCGCCCTACTCGATCCGCGCCTGCCCCGCACCGACGGGCAGACTCGCCTGATCACAAGCGTACACTTCGGCCTGGTGATGCTCGTACCCGTGCAGCCGGACAATTTCCTTGGTGAAGCCTACGCGCTGACGGCAGCGCAACCCGCCGCCCTGCCACCCTCGACCATCACCACCACGCAACTGCCGCAGCCCGATGCGGCCGCTCGGGCCTCCATCGTCCCGGGCATGACCAACCTCGACCTGCTCAGCCGGCTCGGCCGACCGTACGAGGCCGACAGCCGATTCTGGTACTACGGCGGCCCCGAGCGCCGCGACGACAAGCCGGCGTATGACTTCAAGGTCGGTTTTGATGGGGCCCGGAACGTAAGCTGGATCGGCCCGCTTCGCGATCGTTCCATGGACCGCTGAAACGCGGGCTGGTCGTACTCGCCACCGTTTGGGGCTTGCACAGGTAAGTAAACAGCAAAGCGTGCCACGCCTTGTGCGATTGGACGTCCAGGCCGGCTCGCGCCATTTCACCCCATCGACGAATCCGAGCCCATCGATTCATCGACTTTGATCGGTCGATGTCGCCACAGCAGCAGCCACACCGTCAACTTGTACAACAGCACGGTCCCGATCAGCGGGCCGAGGCTGGACGCCGCCTGCCAGAGCAGGCTGCTCGCGCCCGGCTGCGTGCGGAGCATCCGATGCAAGAGCATCCCCGCCGAACTCAACGCGAGGAATGCGGCAATGGCATGGATGGTGGAATACAGCCTCGCGCCGGTGCGCCGTTGTACCAACGGGTAGCCCTCGTCGCGCCGATGCGCCTCCGTGAGCCAGTCGGCCAACGGATAGTAGATCACGCCGGCCCAGAGCACGATCGCCCAGCCGGCCATGTGCTCCAGCGCCCGCGCAGCCTCCGGATCCTGGCCGGGGCCGACGTTCAGCCATGCTTCCAGATGCATCGTCTTCGGCAGTACGAAAACGACGCCCGCCACGATCGGTAGACAGCAGGTCAGCCGAAGATACGCCGACTTCCGTCCACCCCGCCAGACATGCCACGGCGGAATGAAAAACAGCCCCACCAACCCGAGGCACACCAGCAGCAACGGCAGCATCACCAGCTCGGACCAGTCGTGCCGCAGTGACGCCGACACGACGGCCAGTTCAACGAGCAGCACGCCCATGCACCACACGCCCAGCGCCACATTGATCGCCACCAGCAAGTGGAGCGTGATGCTGACAGGCGGTGGACGTTTCACACCATCGGTTCCTTTGGGCGGATCATCGTGGCCTCACCCATCCAGCGACGAGCCGATCACTCCGACGTCGGCAGGCTGTCTGTATCCTCGCGCAGCTGTTGCTCGCTGACCGGGCGATAGTCCTCGCCGAGCAGCTTCCGCAGCATGCGGATCGCCTGCTCGCGACTCTGGCCGGTGTTCTGCTCGTGCCGCTGCCAGAACTCGTCCCACCAGTCCGGCGGCTCGACCATCGGCCCCTCGTGTTCGGTGGGTCGGCCAGTCGGCCCTTCCACCACGAGGCTGCCGACATAGTCCGCATCGTCGTAGACCCGCTCGATCTGCGCGGCGATGCCCGCGATGTCCTGCTCGCTGACCTGTCCGTTGCTGGTGGCCTTGTAGAACTGCACCGTCACGCGCACAGGGAAACGCGGGTCGCGTTCAATGGGCAGGTCATCGAATTCGGTGAACGGGCCTTCCACCGGGCCGTGGCCGATGACGGCCTCTTCGACGTCGGGGGCCATGGCCTCCTCGCGCAGCATGCTGGAAGCCACCGAAAACACCACGCCAGTCCGCCGCGGCGGCGTCTTCTGCTTCAGCGGCACCTGGATGAGCATGACCATGTTCAGGCCTGCATCCCCGTCGGCTCGGTCAGCCGCCCGGCCGTCAGTCTGGCCGCTTGCCTGCTGCCCGGCGTGAAAGTCGCTGATCCGCTGGCCGGTCAGGCTCGCCCGCTCACCGGCCTTGTTGAAAAACAGGCGCTGGCCCCACGTGTCGCCCGCCTCGAAGCCGTCGCGCACGTTGTCGATCACCGTCATGCTCGTACCCTCGCGCGTGATCAGTATCGCCAGCACCGCCGGGTTGCCCTGCGTCGACTGGTAGTTGAACAGCACCGGATTGAACACCGCCTCGCCGGCTCGCGGGATTGGCAGGAAGCAGGCCTGGGCGCTGACCAGCACGTGCGTGTCGCGCTCAGCGAGCAGGCTGGTATGCTCGCCCTTCCACGAAGTAGGCTGGCTCATGTACGCCCGCGGGTTCGCCAGCAGTTGGCGCAGCGTGATCCGTTCCAGTTCCCCGTCATCGCGGTGGTTGCCGACCGTGACGAAGAAGCGGTCCAGTTCCACGTCGCCGGTCTTGTCGGTGAAGTTGGGATGACGGATCACCGGCATCAACGAGAGCTGGTACTGCTGCGTCTGCGGATCCTGCTGCTGCACCTGGATGGTCATGTCGGAGATATTCGGTCCCACCGCCGAGTCCTTGAACCGGCCGGTGTCTTCCCATGTGAGGCTGAGCACGTCCAGGCCATGCGCTTCGGCAAGCTGGCGGATATGTGGGTCGTCCGCCATGCCGGCCGTTCGGTCGATCACGCTGCGATAGGCCTGGTACTGCTTGATGGTGGATTCGGACATGGCGATGGTTTCCCCGGATGTAACTTGCTGGCCGACCAGACCTCCTGCGAGCATAAGCAGCAGAACCAACAACAGGCAAGCAGAATTCGACGAAACGAAACGCGTCGGACACATGGCGGGCTCCTTTTCCCAGCAGCTTGGCGAGCAATCCTACTGCTTAGTTCAGACGCCGATGTGAGCCCCAGGTTCCAGCAAATTCCCACGCAGCCATCATTGACGACGTGACCCGCTTTCGCGGCGGCTCGATCTACTTCGGCTGGGTTGCATCCTCGGATTCCGGTCGATCGGGTTCGTCCGCCGCCGGTCGAGTAATCCGGATGCGGTTGCCCGGCCGAATGTGGATCGTGCCGTCCATGAGCTTGAGGTTGGGCGCTTCGAGGCTGAAGGTGGCCCTCTGTTGTGGCAGTGAGATCACGGCCTGGAGGGTGATGGGCCCTTCGATCAATCCAGGTCGAACCTCGGCCGGCGCTTCGAGCTCCCATTGCACCGTCAGCGCCAAGGTCTGCTCGTCCCGGGCTTTCAACGTCGCCTCATGCACGACGACGACGCGGGGTTCGCCATCTGCCGTGGTCGTCGTCACCCGCATGGCGGGACGCTGTTCCAGCGAACGAAGTCGCAGCGTGCCGGCGGTGCTGTCCCATTGAACCTCTCCCGGTTCCATCCGCAGTGCTTCATCGGGCACGAGTTGATGGCCCGCAATCATGCCAGCCACCAGCGCCACCACCTCCCGGCCTGGGGCGTCCTTCAGACCCGAAGCCAACCATGACAGGTCATGCGCAGGTGCCGGGAGCCTGGCTGGCTCAGGCGCACGCTGGTCAGCGCCAGCAGCCGGCTCGTCGATCGTCGGCGGCGACGAACAACCGAACGTGGCCAGCGTCATCAGCAATCCCACGAACGTCCGCAGTCCACGATGAGTCATGCATCATCTCCCCGGCAAGTCCTGCTGTTGTTAAACGATGCCGAGCGCGGCGAGAATCATCGGCCGTTGCGGGTGCTGCTCGATCCACCGCTGCACATCGCACAGGCGGGCGTACTCCACTTCGCCAAGCTGCTCACGCAGGCGACGCTGCTCGGCCTGCGCCTGCCGGTCGCGTCGAACCGCCGCCTGCCACGCCTCGGTGAAGACGAAGTGCACGTCGTCGTGCAGATTGTGCTGCTTGAGCGTGTCCCATTCGTCGCGATCGAACCAGATGCCGCCGCAGTGCCCGCAGCGGTCCAGGTGAAAGGCGAAGCCCTTGCCCACCTGCCGACGAATCAGAAACGTGCCACACTCGGGGCAGCGCTTGCCCGGCCCGCTGTCGGCGGCAGGCGGCTGCGTCGTTTTCGCATCGGGTTCGATGGGCGGCAGGCTCTCGCCCTGCTTCTGCCGCCACTGCCAGTACTGGAACGCCCGCACCCAGTGGCCGCCGCAGGCGGTGCAGGCGCTGGTGATGAGATTCGCATCCAGTTCATCACGCGTGAGCTGTGATTCCTGACAGGCGGGACATCGCATGATGAAAACCTTCCCTCGTGTTCAGGGTGAAACGTCGAACCAGTCGAAAATCGAGCTCAGGTCCACATCCGGCCAGTCGAGCCAGGACAGGTCCACGTCGAACCAGAATGAGCCTGTTTCGCCTGCCAGGTCCCGGGCCAGTTCGACTTTCATCGCTGCGTAGTCGCAGGTCTCGCCGCGGGCCTGGTGCCAGGTCAGAAAATCCGCGGCCGAGCAGAAGAAGCAGTATGCCCAGCAGTGCACATCCACGATGTAGCCGGCATCCAGCGCCGCCCGGCGGACCTGCGCGGGCTTGTAGTGCTTCTGCTTGCCATGCCGGCGGACGAGCTTTTCGCCCACGTCGCTGATCAGCGCCTTCTTGTCGGCTGGCTGCATCGGGCAGGTCATAAAGTGGACGCGTCACCTGTCGCGGGATTCGCCTGGGCCGCCTGATCGCTTGTGGGCGTCGCAGCGCTGCCATCGCGGGTGATGTTCGCCGCCGAGCCGAGCCCTTGCAGATCCGTGCCCGTCAGGCCGATCTCTTTCAGCAATGAGTCGAGCAGTGGTGCCTGCCCGCGGTAGCGCAGCGCCGAGTTCACCACCTGGTCCGCGAGGCTGCCGTCGCCCGCGCTTGCGTGGCCGTTGCTCGAACCGTTGGCCGTACCGCCACCACCACCGCCGCCCCCGCCAAGCCCCTCGACCTGGTAAATCTTGATGCCGTCGATCCGCTCCATCGGCTTGACCGATTCGCGAATGATCGCTTCGAGATTGCGCACCACCGTCATCTTGATCTGCATCTCGATGATCTCCGGGGCGAGCACATTTTCCGCCTCGTTGAGCATGCGCTTGCCGTCGGCGTCCACCTTGTATCGCTCGGCGGCGGCCTCGGCCTCCAGGCGAACCTTGTCCGCTTCCGCCTGCGCCTGCGTGCGAACCGCCTCCGCGCGGTCCTCGGCCGCGGTGCGGTCGGCATGGGCTTGCACCTTCACACCAATCGCGTCACGCTCCGCTTCCTCCGCCGCCTTCACCAGCTCGATCGCCTTGCGACGCTCGGCAATCTCCGTCTCACGCGAGGTCACCACCTGCTCCTCCGCCTTGGCCGCAATCGCACGAGCCTTGTCCGCCTCGGCCTCGGCTTGCGACTGGGCCTTGCTCTTTTCCGCGATCGCAATGGCACGATCCTGGTCGGCCAACTCAACCGCACGCGCTTTGCCGATTTCACGCTCGCGAAGCTGACGGTCCTTGTCGATCCGCTCCTCTTCCACCGCACGTTCGGACAAAATGCCCGCCTGATCCACCCGCTGCTTCGCCGCGATGCGAGCCTCTTCCGCCTCACGCTGCTTCTCGGCTTCCTCTCGTTCCGTCGCCGCCTTCTCCTCCGCACGACGCACGGCAATCTCGCGGGCCTGCATCATCTTGGCATATTCTTCTTCACGATCGAGTTCGAGCTTTTTCTGCTCCGTCTCGAGGTCTTTCATATGAATCTGCACCTGCGTCGACCGCTCGATATCGTTGCGCTGCTTGCGGCGCGCTTCGATTTCCTCCGTCAGGCGGGTCAAGCCCTGCGCGTCGAACGCGTTGTTGGGATTGAAAAAGGTCTGGTCGGTCTGGTCCAGCGCCGTCAGTGACACCGACTCTAACTCCAGGCCGTTTTTAAGCAGATCTTCGCTTACCGCGTGTTGCACTTTCTGCACGAAGTCGACGCGGTTCTCGTGCAGTTCTTCCATGCTCATGCCCGCCGCCACGGCGCGCAGCGCGTCGACGAACTTGCCCTCAACCAGTTCCTTGAGCGCCTGCGGGTTGGTCGTCCGTCGGCCGAGCGTCTGGGCGGCGTCGGCGATGGCGTCGGCGTTAGGCTTGACACGCACGTAGAACTCGGCCCGCACGTCGACGCGCATGCGGTCGCGGGTGATCAGCGCCGCCTCAGCGCCGCGCTGCACCTCCAGTCGCTGCGTGTTCATGTTGACGGGGATCACTTCGTGGAGGACGGGAAACACGAGCGCGCCGCCGTTCATGATCACCTTTTGCCCGCGAAAGCCGGTGCGGACGAAGCTGATTTCCTTCGACGCCCGGTGGTACAGTCGGGAGATGACCAGCCCGATGAAAATGAGCACGAACAATGCCGCGACCGAGCCGAGCACGATGAGAAAGGCCGTGTTTTCGAACATCAGTCAATTCCTTCCAGATCAAGAGAAGCAAACACGTGTGAAAGGGGAAGGCCCCCCAGAAAAAACGGGTGTGGGCGTGATGGCCCCCGATTGTCGATGCGCCGCGTCGCGAACATTTCGGATCATGTTGGAATCATGTCGTCGTCTCCTGGTCGACCAGTGCATTGCTGGGATTCTCGATGGCGAGGAAGCGCGGGCCGTCACGCTTCACCAGCAGCACGTGGATGCCTTGGTCGAAGACGGCGTCGTCGCTGTCGGGTTCGACCATGACGTAATGCGTCTGGCCATGCTGATCGCGCAGCTTTGCCTGGGCGGGCGAGCCGCGTCGCGCGGTGCCGAGCGTGATCTGCGCCACTCGGCCGACGAAGCTGTCCACCCCCACCGCCGAGGTTTCATCCTTGGGAATGATTTTCGCCAGCAGCATGCCGGTGTAATGCACGACAAACATCGCCGCGATGAACGCCGGCACGACCGCCAACACCGCCGGCAGCAGCATGCCGGTCAATCCCTCGGCAAACATTTGCACGAACAGCCCCGCCATCCCGAACGCAAACAGAAACAGCGCCAGCAGGATCAGCACTGGCACTCGGCCGATGTGCATCCAACCCATCAGCTTCGCCACCGGCCCGTGCGACGCGACGTCGCCGAGGTCCAGATCGCCGTCCGCCGTGGTCAGGTCGAACGTGTTGATGTCCAGGTCCGCGTCGATGTCCACGTCCGGCAGCACCGCATCGAGAAAACTCGACGCCCCCATGCCCAGCACCGTCGTCACACCCTCCAACAACCCCAGCAGCACCATCACCCCCAGAGCAATGGTGAACGGCAGGTTCTCGGTAGCGAGCAGGAACTCGAACATGATCACGTCCCGATCGGTTTCACGTTGCAGGTTTCACGATTCAGCTGACAAGCATGAGCACAACCTGAAGCCCGCAACCTGAACGTGGAACCATTATGACTTCTTCGCCCGTGCCTTCGCCGCCGCGAGGCGTTCTTCGATGCGGTGCTTTCGGGAGAGGTCTTCCAACTCGGCCAGCTGGCCCGACTGCTTCAAACTGGTGTCCAGTCCTCCCAAGCCGGTCTGCCGTTCGAGCACACGATCAAACGCTGAGCCGGCTTTGGAAACGCGCGACTCGACGTCACTGCCGGGGCGTGATTGGCCGTCGCTGCCCGTCGCCACGCCGGTTGTTTTCGCCGCCTCGGCCCGGCTCTTACGGAACTCGCGAAGCTCTTCCTTCATCTCACGCTTCTTCGCCTGCAGCGCTGCGATATAGCCTTCCAGCTCTTTCTCTTCGCCGGCGCAGTCATTGATGGTGGTTTCGAGCACAGGCACTTGCGCTTCGAGGTCGAGCTGCTGCGCAATCGCCGCCTCGGCCAGTTCCTCACGCCCCTGCTCGACAGCGAGGTCGATCTGCTCAGCCAGCTTTTCATGCCGACCGTTCGCATCGCTGAGCCGACGCGTCGCAAGATGCTTGTTCGCCACGGTCTTGCCCAACTCGGCCCGCACCTCGTCGATCGCGCCGTCGACTTCGCGGATGGCCTCTTCCATGACCATCTCCGGCGCGGCGTTCTCCATCGAGTCGATGAGCTGATTGAACCCGCCACTGATGATGCGTCCAACTCGAGCGGTGATGCCTTCCTTCATGACGAATCTCCTTGTTCGACTGGTTCGACGTTTGGTTCGATGTCGTCCGAATTCAACCACGAAGGCACGAAGCACACGAAGAAATCACCGAGGTGAGAGCAGCCGACCCGGTTGAAAAGTCAAAGCACGACGCCCGAGACGCCCCCCTGCTTCCTGCATGCTTTCTGCGTGATTCTGGTGCATCCATGGCTATTTTTCATCACTATCGCGCATGGTCTCGATCACCCGGGCGAGTTCCATGATCGGCTCAAGCCGACGGGCGATGGTCTTTGGGTCGTAACAGCGGCACTGACGCGTGACGCCCAGGCGCAGCACCGCTTCGAGCAGGCCGAACACACGGTCGGCAAACTCGCGTTCCAGATCCAGCAGCGATTGGCTGTCGTCATCGTCCGCCCCCGTCGCATCATGATGGATGGGACCGGTCATCGCCGTGGCCAGCGCTTCAGGCAGCCAGTCTTCCACGGCGGCGACCAGATCAGAGTGTACCTGAAGCCGGTGCTCCACGTCACGCAGGCGCTGCCGGGCCGGCCGCAGCAGTTGTTCAGATAAAGCCAAGGCCCGGCGGAAGTCCCCCGACCCTTCCTGGCGAAGCCGGGCCTCGGCAATGATGGCGCGAAGCTTATCACTGGGCGTGACGGCCCCCGGCACGTCGAGGCCCGCAATAAAAGCGGCATCATCTTCCGGCACCCGCACGCTCATCGTCACGGACTTCATGGAATGGCCTTTCGCAAACCTTGCCACCCGGCGACGCACGCTTGATCTCAAGTCTCCCTTCAAATGTAATCAGACGTATGCATTTGTCAACAACTTCTAATCGAAATCGGATAATTTCGTCAACCCTGCGCATAACTGCATGAAAACCCAATATTTTTTGCTGAAATGTTCCTGCGTTTCCGTTTTCGTATGCATACACACGCCGCAGGAACGTATCCCGCCGAGCGTCTTTCAGCCAGGCGGCGTGCCATCGAATGTCAGGACAACAGAATCCCGCGGGGGATGAGGCGATACAATGCATGTCATGTCCACTCGTACTGGCAGCGGGGACGTGAAGCAGGCTGTGCAAGACCTGTTGCATGATGCACTGGCTCGCCGTGCATCCGATGTTCATCTTGAGCCGACCGGGGAGGGTTACGAGATCCGTAGCCGCGTCGACGGCATGCTCAAGCCAATTGATCGGCTCGACGCCGCGACGGGACGTGGCTACGTCAATCGGCTGATGGTGGCTGCGGGACTTCTGACCTACCACCTCGACGTGCCCCAGGAAGGCCAGTTCCGAATCGAACTGGACACCTCGGCCGAGCGCGTGAAGGCACTCGACCTGCGGCTGGCCATCATGCCCACCACGCACGGGCTGCGGGCGGTGGTTCGTTTGCCCGCGGAGCTGCTCCAGCCGCGCTCGCTGGAGACGCTTGACCTGCCCGCCGCGACGTACGACATATTGCAACACTTTGCGGCGGCCGACGGTGGCATGCTGCTGATGTGCGGCCCCGCCGGTTCGGGTAAGACAACAACCATTTATGCGCTGCTGGAACACATCGTTCAGCGGTCGAGCGGCTTGAGCGTGATCAGTCTTGAAGATCCGGTGGAACGCGACCTGCCGGGGGTCACGCAGATCGAAGTGACGCCGTTCGGCAACCTGACTTACGAAACGGCCTTGCGCAGCATTCTTCGGCAGGACCCGCAGGTGTTGGCGCTGGGGGAGATACGCGACCGCGCCACCGCTTCGATTGCCGTGCAGGCGGCGCTGTCGGGCCATCGCCTGGTGTCGACGCTGCACGCGGGCTCGCCGGAGGGGGCGGTGGTACGGCTGTTGGAGATGGGGCTCGAGCCTTACCAGGTGGCGTCGAGCCTGTTTGCGGTCGTCTCAACTCGGTTGCTCAGGCGCGGGTCTGCGGAGGCGGGCTATGCCGGCCGCGTGCCGATCGCCGAGGTGACAAGCGTGACGCCCGCCGTGCGGCAGGCCCTCCTCGCACAGGGTGAAGCCGGGGCCATTCGCTCGGCGATCGAGTCCGCGGACGGTTTCGTGTCGCTTCGAGCGGTCGCCGCGTCGCTGGTGCACGCGGGCGTGACCGACGAGGCGGAAGTACAGCGAGCGCTGGGCGGGTAGCCAACCTGCGCCTTGCAACGAACGTGCAGGCGGTGGATGATGTGTGGGACGACCCCTACCTTCCGGCCCAATCAAATTGGGGAGCGTTGATGACACAAGCCCACGATCCGCACGACGCGTCCGACGTGACGTTGCAGCGCCGCACATTTCGTTACGAAGCGCAGAGTCCTGACGGTCACGCCCTGGCCGGTACGATTGAAGCCGACACAGCCGACGAGGCGCGCCACTCATTGTCGGACATGGGCGTTCGGCTGGTCGAGTTCGAGATGCAGGACGAAACAGCCGCCCGCTCGCGCCCGCTGCACGGCGGACACTTCGCCGCGTTCAATCAACAGCTCGCCCAACTCACCGCCGCGGGCCTGCCGGTGGAACGCGGCCTGCGGCTGATTGCGCGCGACATGAACAACCCACGCCTCGCGCAGACGGTCAACGACGTGGCGACGGAACTGGAACAGGGGGCGTCGCTGCCCGAGGCGTTCGACCGGCATCGCCAGAAGTTTCCGCGGCTTTACGGACGCCTGGTCGACGCGGGTGTACGCGCCATCCAACTGCCGGCCGTGCTGTTCAACCTCGGCCAGCACCTGGAACTGATTCAACGCCTGCACGCCACGCTCTGGCGCGCAGCCGCCTACCCGATTGTCGTGCTCGCGGGCATCGTGGCCGTGATGGTGTTTCTGGGCGTTGTTATCGTGCCGGGGTTTCGTGATGTCTTTCGTGATTTCGATATGCAACTGCCTGTGCAGACCGAGTTCGTCTTCGCCGTGTCCGAGTGGATGCCAGCGATCGCGGTGCTCGTGGTCGTGCTGCTGGTCGGCGGCGTGATGGGATGGAAGTTGCTCACCTGGAATGGACGGGCACAGGCGGTCAGCGATCAATTTTTCATGCCATGGCCCCTGCTTGGCCCGGTGCTGCGAGCGAACCTGGTAGCGCGTTGGTGCGATGCGGTACGGCTGGGCGTGCAGGCCGGCATGGACCTGCCCGCCGCGCTGGAGTTAGCAGGTGAAGCGGTGAACTCGCCGCTGGTGCGACGGGATGTACGGGCCCTGCGCGAGACGCTCGAAGCGGGCCAGCCGCTCGACGAACACCCCCGCCTGGCGGTGATCCCGGCGACGGTTCCCGCGGCGATCCACCTGGCCTCACAGCGGCACGACCTGGCGGAGATGATGGAGAACCTTGCCCGGATGTACCAGCAGCAGGCCGAGCTGCGCCTGACCACCTTGCAGATCACGCTCACCCCCCTGCTGCTGGTGGTGCTGGCATTGATCATCGGCACGGTGGTCAGCGCGATGTTTCTGCCGTTGATTCAGTTGATGCAATCGGTCATGTGACGCTGATAAGGAACTCGCACAGCATGACGACGATTTTCCGATTGACGAGCCTCGCTGTGGCGGCCCTGTTCTGGATGGTGGCCGGCGTGGTGGTCATGTTCGCGATCATGATGGTCATGACTGTACTGGGCGTCACCATCGGCCCAATATTTCTAATCGGCGGACCGGCCGGGGGGCTGCTGCTGCTGGTCATGCTGGGCGTTATCGCCAGGCGTGTCCGTGAGCGCCGGGCGATGCTGGTGTTAAGCCACCTCGAACAGACGATCCGCCTCAACCTGCCCCTACCCGCGATGCTGCACGCGGCAGCGGTCAGCGAAAATGGCAAGGCGCGTTTACGCTTCAGCCGCTTGCGCGAGGCGATTGAAACCGGCAGTAGCCTTGGCGATGCGGTAGCGGCCCAGGTTCCGGAACTGCCCTCGCGTGCGGTTTCTCTGATCGCGGTCGGCGAGCGGTTGGGACAGTTGCCCGCCACCCTTGGACGACTGGTGCGCGAGTCCCGACACGATCATCGCGACCAGGAACCGGAGCAGGCGCTCGTGTGGGCCTACGCCCTCGTGTTGCTTTTGACGCTGGTGTTTGTTTTTGCCGGCATCTCCATCTTCATCATGCCGTCGTATGTGGAAATTTTCGCGGATTTCGACGCGTCACTGCCTTGGCTGACGCAAGTCACGATTGCATTCGCGTGGACGCGCGTGCCGGTATTCCTGCTGGTCGCGACAATTGTTCTGGCGCTGGCGGCCGCAGGCCATGCGACGTGGCAGATGCTGCACACGGCGGACCGTCGACCGAAGCCGTGGGCCGCGCTGACGGACCACCTGCTGTGGTGCGTACCGGGCGTCCGAAGCATGGTGCGAGATCGGGCGCTGGCGGATGTGTTTGGGTGTGTCGCGGACGCGTTGCGGGCGGGTCAGCCGATGGAATCGGCACTTCAGCAAGCGAGCGAACTGCCCATGAACGCAGTCGTGCGTCGTCGGCTGCGACGGTGGGCCGATGCGGTGCAGGCAGGCCGCAACATGGGCGAGGCGGCGCGGGCGGCGCGTTTGCCGGCCATGGCGTGTGGGTTGATCGGTCCGGCGCAACGCGTCGGTGAGATGGCCCGCACGTTCACCTTCCTCGGCCGATACTATCAGCTTCGCTTCAGCCGACTTGTGGAGATCGGCCGGGCGACCGTGCTGCCGGCGGTGGTGCTGATTGCGGCCTTGTTCGTCGGATGCCTGGTGCTGGCGATGTTCCTGCCGCTGGTGCAACTGCTGGAGACCCTTACCGAAGATGCCTTAAGCGGGGGACGATTGTAATGCGGCTTGCGATTCAACATCAGCGAGGATTCATGTTGCTGGACGCCGTGCTCGGCCTGACGTTGATCATCATGGTGATCACGGTGCTCACCGTTGCCGCGGGCCACCAGCAACGCGGCGCGATGTACTTCGGTCTGGAACGGGAGTTGGTGTACGAAGCCGAGCACGTGCTCACTGATTTGCAGCAGGGTCGGCCGGCCTCGCCCCTGCACGAGGACAGCATCGTGGTGGTCAACGCGTTGCCGATCACGGATGAGTCACTCCCGTGGGTCGAGGTGCGCGTTGAGCGGGCGGGGCAGGCGGCGACATTGTACGGCTGGGTTCCGCCGTCGGTCCGGACGGAAGGAGTTGCGCCGTGATGCCTCCAGTTTTCTCCCAGTCGAACGGACGGTGCCAGGGCATGACGTTGATCGGGACGTTGGCGGTCATGACCCTGCTGGGTGCGTTCATGGTCCTGGCCGGCCATCTGTTCAGCCAGGCGATGACGATCACGCGCGACGGATCACGCACGGAACAGGACGTGATGCAGATCGACGCGTTCGTCCGGCACCTGCGTCAGGACGTATGGGAGGCAGGGCGCTTCGAGGTAAGTTCGCCAAACCATCTGATGATCGAGCGCGATCGGCAGCCGTATATCACCTGGCGGATCACGCGGCACGAAGACGACAATGGACAGGCCGCGACGCAGATCACCCGCCAGACCAACGACAACCCGGACAGCAGGACCGCCATGCGTTTCGCCTTCCGCCCGACGGTGCGGATTGAAGGTCAAGGTGCAAGCGTGCAACTGCACATCGGCGAACAATCGGCCACGCTGGTCAGCCAGCGTCGTCTGCTGGAGGTGCAGCCATGATCCGCCGCGCCCCTCTGAAGACTGCCGGCTTCGCCACGCTGGTCACGGTCGCCATGCTGATCTTCGTGTCGATGGCGGTGATG
The DNA here is from genome assembly GCA_041821185.1 of Phycisphaerales bacterium AB-hyl4. NCBI lineage: Bacteria > Pseudomonadati > Planctomycetota > Phycisphaerae > Phycisphaerales > Phycisphaeraceae > Natronomicrosphaera > Natronomicrosphaera hydrolytica. Next base: position 15,003 of record JBGUBD010000020.1, read on the forward strand.
ACCCTGTCGCGGCTGACCGTGCTCGAGGCGCAGCGTACGCAGCAGGCCAACGTGGAAGCACAGCGTCGGCAGCTGCTGCTGGCGGGTAGCGCGGCTGCGTTAGCAAAACTGGATGACGAACCCGCTTTCGTCGGTAGCCTCACGGTAAGGCTGCCTTCGTCGCTTCTATACGCAGACGCGAATGTCACCGTCGAGATTGCGGAAGCCGACGAGCGACGTACCGCCGTCGTCCAAGCAGTCTACGCCGACGGGCTTGTACAGCAGATCGTCGTGCTCACCCCGGTCGACGAGCGCTGGACGCCGACCTCCGTTGCCATAGATCGCTTGCGGTAGGGAATGCATCTTGTTCGAAACGCTGCTGCTGTTGTTGGTGGGGCTGGCGGTCTGGGCGCTGCTGGGGCATGCGATCTGGGTGGCCGGGGCGGCCATCGTGCGCGCGGTTACCAATGCCACGCCGCGGGCCGAGCGCGACCGTGACGCGAATGAACGAGACGTCACGCGGCGGCAACTCAATCGCCTGATGATCAAGGGCCGACTCGACAAGTCGACCTTCAACACCATCGTTGCCGCCCTGCGAGAGGATCAAGCCGCGCCCTCGATGGACGAGCCGTCAGTTGCCGACAAGCGCACCGTAGATGAAGTCGATGCGCTTCGGGAGCAACCGCTCGAACCACCGGTGACGCCCCAGGCAACTGCATCGCCACGCGATGCGCCAAAAGCGACCGAATACCTCCATCCGGCTGCCCCTGCTGCCACCGCGGACGTGGCGGAGCCCGCAACCCAACCTGACGCTCCGCCGCGAGTGAGATTGGCCGACCTCTTTGCCGGTTTTATGGAAGACAAGAACATCCGCTGGGGCGAGTTGGTTGGCGGCCTGCTGATTGTCTTCTGTTCCGCGGCGCTGGTGGTCAGCCTGTGGTCGCAGATCGCGCGTTTGCCGATCGCCCAGGTCTGTTTGTTCACAGCCATCTCGGCGGCCCTCTTTAGCTTCGGGCTTTACGCGGAGCACAAGTGGCGGCTGCCCACCACCAGCCGGGGCATGTTGATCATTGCAACGCTGCTGGTGCCGCTGAACTTCCTGCTCATCAGCGGATTCGGTCAGGACCTCGCGACGTTCGACATTCGCGTCATGGGGATCGAGGCGGCGGGCATTATTCTGTTCACGTTTCTGCTCTATAAAGCGGCTGCGGTTTACGCCCCCGGGTGGTCACTGCACATAACGGGAGCGGTTATGGGACTGGCGGCAACACAACTGGTGCTGCGCCGGGTCACGGGGCCGGAGATGACGTTCCCCGCCCAGTTCGCCCTCGCGGGTCTGCCACTGTTGGTGTATGGCGGGATCACCGCCGCCGCGCTGATGCGGGCGTCGCGATGGAAGCGGTTGTCTGCTGGCCGCGGCAGGTCGCTGCTGGTGTTGCTGGGGATGAGTTCCTTTGCGACGGCGGTGGCGCTGGGCTTGTTCGTCCACCTCGCCGGCGAGCCACGAATGCTGACCGTGCGACTGTCCACGCTCGTCAGCCTCTACGGCCTGCCGGCGCTTGCGAGTGGGATTTACTTCTGGCGCGTCTGCTTGAACGCACAACCGGCGTGGCTGCGCGTGACGGGCACCACCATCGGCGTGCTCGGGCTGGCGGTCATGGGCGCGGGCATCGCACTGGCCTGGCCGCAGCCGGGGTATCTGCTGTCGGCGGTCACGTTGACCGGCAGTGTGATGTTCGCCCTGACGTTTCGCTTGCGCATACCCGAAGCGATGGCGCTGGCGGGCGCACTGGGACTTGCGGCCTATCAACTCATCGCGCTCGTGCTGATCGACCCGCAACTGGGCTGGGCGGTGGAGGATGCGGGGCCGCTGGTGACGGCGATGCTCTCGGGGTTGAGCGGGCGGTTACTTGTGCCCGCTGCGATCACGCTGCTCGCTGTTGCGGGGTGGTTGATCCGTCGACAGTGGATGGCCCACGGACGCTGGCTCCTGTTGCCGGCGTTGGGGGCCGTGCTGGCGAGCGTGACACTCGTCGGCTGGCATGGTCTCGGGCGGGCGGATGATCCGCAGTGGGTGTCGCCGATTTATGCGTTGTACGGCCTGCTGGCGGTGCTCGCCGGCTGGCGGTTGCAGTTGCGCCAGCCGACGTGGGCGGGGGCGGCTCTTCTTGGCGTGGCCACGCTGCAATTCACCGTCTACAGCCTGCAGTGGAGTTGGTCTGACGGCCTGCTGGCGATGACGACGCTCGCCGCGGCGGGCATGGTCGTCGCGTGGCGGGCCGACGGCCGAACGTGGGCGGTCTTCGAAGGGCCGACCACGACGATCATGTGGATCGGGTCGGCCGCGGCGACGGTTCTGCTACTGGTCGGCCTCGACCCGGAGCATCTGTCGGCGACGGCTTATCGCTTCACCTGGCTCGCGGTTGTGTGGCTCGTGCTCGCCGGCCCAGGTGCGAATCGGCTGCTGTTGACGCTCGGGCAGATGGCGTTGGGCGCGGCGATGCTCTGCTATGTCGCTGCGCATGCGGAGCCGTGGCGAATCGATCTCACACTGTTGCAGCGTCAGGCCATTGGCCTTGCGGTGCTGGCCGTGATATGGGCGGGTCTGCGACTGATGATGCCAATCGCGCGAGCCCGCGATGAAGACAACGATCAGCCGCCTGAAACGCACCCCAACGCGTTTCGCCTCGCCCCACGACCGTCAGACGGCTTGAGCGGAATCGGACAGCGCGTAGCAATGCTGATTCGGCCGACCACGGGCACAGCCATCGGCTTCGACCATGTGCTCACCGCAGGGCTGCTGCTGTTTCTCGTCAGCCTGAGTTGGACAAGCATCACCGCTTTCGTCAGCCAGGAATGGGTCCGACCGAACGGCCCCACAGGCGCATCTTTCACGCAACTACACGCCGCGCTGGGCGTGCAGGCCTGGCTGCTGCTTGGGGTTCTCACGGCGGCGCTCGTACTCATTCTGCTCGGCAGCAGACGACATATCAGCGCCTGCGTGCCGGTCGGCATCATGCTGACTGCAAGCGCGGCGGTGCCATTACTCGCTGCCGATTGGATCGAAGCGCATGCCGTGGCGTCGGCGCTGCGCTGGTGCGCGGCCGTGTTCGTACTGCTCGTGGCGGTTCTGCTCTGGGTCCGCCGGCCGCTGGGCCACCGCATTAGTGGTTTGTTCAACGACGACGTCCGCGACGTCTGGGGCAATCCGCACCAGATCTCGCTTCTGCGCGGCCTCTCGCTCGTGATCGCCGGCCTGCCGATCCTGGCGTTGAGCGTGATACCAGCAGGTCGCAGTCTGCTCGGGCTGGAAGTGGCCGGGCCGGGGGCGACCTCCCTTTTCGGGCGGATGGGCCCCCTGCCGGCTTACGCCATACCGCTGGCGTGTCTGTCGCTGGTGCTGGTCGGACATGCGGTGCGTGAGCGGCGGGGTGGCTATGCCTATGCCGGCGGACTGGTGGGCAACCTGGCAATCAGCCTGGGCTATCTGCTCCATCTGGCCAGCGTTGACCAGCCGTTCACCGGCCTGACGCTGATTCACCTGATTCAACTGAACGTGATCTGGAGCGGCTTCTTCGCGCTCGGCTGGGCAAGTGTGATGACGTACATCGTGCCGCGTAGCAGCCTGACGCCCGATGGCGAGTTCGCCAATCGACAAGGCTCGTCCTGGCTGACTGCACAAACGGCGACCGCCATCACTCTGGCGCTGCTGTTCCTTGTACCTGCGCTCGGGTTACTGCTCCGCGTGCCGACCGCGGATCATCCCCTGATCGGCGCAGCGGGTCATTGGTGGGCCTGGGTCGGAAGTGTCGCAACGTTTGTAGCGATCTATCTGCTCACTCGACACCGCGGCATGATCGCCAAAGCACATGTGATCGCTGCCGGCATCACTGGAGGCGTCTGGCTGATCACCCTGACCGTGTGCGGATTGAACCCAGCCGCGGGCTACAGGACGTTAGTGATCGCACTGGTGACAGCGGCGTGGGTGGGGTTAGTGGGCATGATGATTGCTTCGCCTCATGATCGCGGGCAAGCCGTCATGCAACAGGTCGCGCGGCCGATCATGCGATGGATCGTGGTGCTGGCGGCTCTTTCTGCTGCGCTCGCGGTGCGAGGCGTATGGAGTGAGTTGGGCTTTGAACAGGCGGCAGTGTGGTGGGCGGCTGGGCCGGTGGGTGGCGTCGCCACGCTGATGCTGGCCATCGCTCTGTTAAAGCGATCACCTCGAAGCGCCCTGCGCGAAGCCGGCGATCCACCGATGTCTTATCTCTGGGCCGGCCTCCTGCTTCTGAACGCGGCGACGGCGCTGCTCTGGCTCCGACATTGGGGCCCGGGACAAGCCACGCCGCAGGTGTGGTGGACGGGCTTTCTGGCCGTGCAGGTGATCACGTTGCTGCCCGCGGCCATCCTGAGCTTCGTTATCGAACGGCAGGTCACCGAATCGGCTGAGGACAACTTTGATGAGGCGAACGGTCCCGGTGCTGCCGAGTTGCCGATCGTCCATCTTGCCACAGCGGCGATGGGCGTGATGGCGGTCGTTTTCCTCGTCCTGCTGCGTGTCCTTGGCCCCACGATCGAGCCAACCGCCTGGATTGCGCTGCATGGCGGCGCGCTGCTGGTGGCGATGAGCCTGGCAAGCCTGTGTCTTTGGGATGTACGCGGTGGCTACGCTTCGCATGGATTATGGGTGCTGTTGCTGTCGGCCGTGGTGCTGGTCGTAGATCTCGCGCGTCCGGGCGCGGCGTGGCTGGCGTGGATCGCTGTCATCTGCCTCGGTGGCCTCGGTCTGCTCAGTGGTGCCCTGTGGACGAGCCGACGACGATGGACGCCCTTCCTGCAACGAATGGGCATGGTGGCTCAACCGGCCAATCCGCGCCGCTGGCTTCTCGCTGCCATGGCGGTCATGACGCTGGCGCAAATGGTGATCCTGCTTCGCATCGTGATCGGCGACATCACGCCACCGGCCGGCGCGAGCCCGATCGGCGCACTCGCATGGCGCGTGTCGGCGACGGTCGGACCTTTCCTGCTTGCCGGCAGCTTTGCGATGCTGGCGCACGGCGTCGCGGGGCCGGTCCACCACCTTGCCCTCGGTCTCGGCGTGCTAAGTGCGGTGCTGTGGGGCTGGGCGTGGATCGCACCCGACGACATCTACAGTCAGATGGTGCAGTACACCGCCGTGACGATGTTCGCCGTTGTGGCGACCACCGCCGTCTACAGCGTCGGGCTGTTTCGTCTGCTTCCCGCCGACTCGCCCTGGTCAATCGCGATCCGCAACCTGATATACGTTCTGCTGCCCGCCGCCGGCCTCGCACTCGCTGCGACGATGGGCCTCGAAGGCGCGCAGTACGTTCTGGGCGGCGAGGTCCTGCTGCCGACGGTCGTCGTGGTGGGCGTCGTGCTGACGCTTGCCAGTGCCGCCGTCATCAGCCTGTTCTGGGCGGTGTCGGCTCGGCATGACCCGCTCCGCCTACCCGACCACCGACGCGTTGTGTACGTCTATGCCGCGGAGATGCTCGTCGCCCTGATCTTCGTGCATATCCGACTCACCCTGCCCTGGCTGTTCACGGGCGTGTTCGAACCTTATTGGCCGCTGCTGGTGATGGCGATGGCGTTCCTGGGCGTGGGGCTGGGGGCGTGGTTCCGTCGACGTCGACTGACCGTGCTGGCCGAGCCCTTGTCCCGAACCGCCATGTTCCTGCCACTGCTGCCCGTGCTTGGCTTCTGGGCGACGGATACACACATCCACTTTTCAGGGCTGCTGCTGGTCGTCGGCCTGTTCTACGGCGTGATGGCGTCCAATCGTCGATCGTTCCGCCTGGGGGTGCTCGCCGCCATCGCCGCCAATGGCGCACTCTGGTATGTGCTCCACCAGACGGGGGAGTATGCCTTATTCGATCACCCACAGTTGTGGCTCATCCCGGTCGCCCTCTCCGTCCTCGTCGCCGCGTACCTCAATCGCGCCCATCTCATGCCGCAGCAGATGGGCGCGATCCGCTATACCTGCCTCAGCCTCGTCTACCTCTCCTCAACAGCGGAAATGTTCATCCAGGGAGTGGCGACCAACCCCTGGCTACCGCTGGTGCTCGCCGGATTGTCGGTGGCGGGGGTGATGCTCGGCATTGTGCTGCGCGTGCAATCATTCCTCTTCACCGGGTGCGGATTCCTGGTGCTCGCACTGTTGACGATCCTTTATCACGCCTCTGCCAATCTCGGCTGGGTCTGGATCTGGTACGTCGCCGGCATCGGCCTTGGCACGATGATCCTGTTCCTTTTCGCAACGTTCGAACATCGCCGCCAGCGCGTGCTGGAGGGCTTGGAACAACTCAAGCGATGGGATGTTTAACCGTAATCTTTAGGGCATCAACCTTCACCGACCTAGCTTTCCTCACCCGGTCGTCTGTGCACTGAAGTCGACGCAGGTTTTCGCAGGCTGACGATACCGCCGACCACGAGGAGAAAAAAGGCGAACCCGAGCATCACCATCCCCCACTGCAACAGCGAGGCCGGCAGCAGGGAGCCTGGCGTGTCGCGTAGCCATGCTCCCCATTGGCTCAAACGATCCACCATGTCGCGTGGGGTCGCGCCAGCGGTCGCCAGTCCCAACGACAGGATAGCCGGCAGCCACAGCCATCCGCCTCGGTGCCGCCAGGCCGTGGCCATCCAGATCAACGCCGCCACGGTCAATGCAATGCGCAATGGCGAAAGCGTCCACTCCGCTGGCCACAGCCCGTCCATGACCAGTGACCCCGGAACCATCCAAGCGCACGCCAGCGCCGCCAGCCCGAGCACGAAAACGAACCGGCACGCCGGCTCACGCTCACGCATCACCACTGCCACGACCACCGCCAGCCCCAGCAGCACGGGGGAAAAGTGCACCACATGAAACGGCACGTCATAGACAAAGTGCCCCGCGCCCACATGCACCAGCACTGACACCGCCGGCACGAACACGATTGCCCGGTGCATCAAGCAGCGCAACCCATCCAGCGACGTCAGCCCGGCAGGACCCGATACCGATCCGCCAGGCCAGCGCCTGCAGTGCCAGCCACACCCCCGCCGCCCACCAGATCCCGTGAAACACCGGCGTGCTCAGCGCCTCGGCCTGTGCCAGCGTGCGAAACACCAGCGGCATCGCCATCAGCACTGTCAGGTTCAGCGTCAGCACCGCCCACTGCGGAGCCGCCAGCCGCACGCCAAGCACGTGCGCAATCAGCGCCACCTTCACCAGGCCCAGCACCACGGCCGAAGCATTCACGGCCCCGCCCACGCCGGCCCTCATCGTCGCCAGTTCGTTATAGACAAACGTGCCGTCGGCCAGCAGCAGGACCGCCAGCAGCAGCAGGTAGCCGCCGTCGCGCGTCAGGCCCCGTCGCGCCACCAGCAGCAACCCCAGCCCCAGCACCAGCCACTCGTACAATGTCACCACGCCAAACAGCGCCAGCACCGGACCAAGCTGGTCGCGTTCTTCCCGCAACGCCGTCGACACAAGAAAACAGCCGGCGAACAGGCATACCCCACTGAGCAGATAGAACGGGTTGCTCGCCACCAGTTGTTGCACCATGGCGCTGCGGCTTGAACCACTGTCACGAAGCGAAACATCGGATTCCATCGTGGACATGAGCCTGCCTCCGGTTAAACGGACAGCAATTGACGTCTCGGCATGTGCTGCGCGAACAGCCACGACACGAGCACGACGTTGACCAGTTTCCGGATCAGGCTTGGAATGAATGATGACGGGACGCGAATAGTAAGGACAGTCAAGCCCGGCCCGGGATCACGCGGGTTTGATTTCCATTATGCCCGGATGAAGGGGGAACACCAACGGTTTTTCACCGCCAAAATTCACTGCACTCCACCTCAACTGCATCGTACACTGTCGTCATGACGCGCTTCTCCGGGTAATGGACATTGGGTGACGTACCCCAAGGCTGTCGAACACGCAGACGACCTGCCCCGGCCGCACTGGGACCGCCTCGCCGACTGGCTCGACCGGCACGTGCCGGCGCATGGCACACGCTGGCCGGCGACTGGCTAAAGCAGCTGCCAAGCCGGACGCAGCGATGTCGGCGAAGCCCTGCTGCTCGTATCCAACATGGATGCAGGCCACACCTCACATCGCTGAGCATCACACGGATATCGTCCCGGCCTTGAGCGGCTCCAGCAACAGGACAAAGCGGCCGAGATGTGGAGGCGGTCGCTGGCTTGAACTTTGCGGAAGGGATCAGGCATCGCTCGTTTTCTTATCCTCGTAGAATCTGTGGCCATGTCCGACGCCATTCCAGACACACCGACCTTCGAGGAATGGGTCCACTACTGCTTCACGCAGGGATACCGGGATTTTCATGAGGATTTCAAGGGTTCCGATCACGACGCATGCGCGGAGCGGGAAACGCGATTCCTGGGCTTCGATTCATCGGTTCTGGCGGACTACATCGTCAGACTCTTTGGTAATTCCGACTCCCTCGCAGATGGATACACCGATGATCAGATCGCTGACGGGGTCTGGTTTATATTCGGGGTTGCGTCGAGCTACTTTCACGTGGTGCGTGACAAGGTCGACAAGCCGATGCAGGTGGCATGCATCAAGTCGGTCGAATCGCTATACCTGCGCCTTTTCGATCGTATCTGCTGCAAGCGGGGTTCTGATCCTGACGGGGATTACATTAATACGCTCAAGGTCGATATTGCGGTGCACATGATCTGGGACATGGACTGCATCGAAGGGGCCGTGATGTTCAAAGACCAGTATCCGCACCTCGTGCAGCCCGGGCTTATGGTTCTGGAAAACATCGCCCTCAAGAGTCGCACCAGCACGTGCATGATGAGCGCGTTACATGGTTTGGGGCACATCCAGCACTATCATCCACAAGCATGCAAGCGGATCATTGACCGGTTTCTCAAAATGCGCAAGGCACCGGACTGGGTGCGCGAGTATGCAGTGCAGGCCTGTACAGGCCAAGTGATGTAACGTCCGTGTTTCATGACGAACAATCACTTCCTGACCATCTGTTTCGATAGCAACTCAAGCGGGCGGAACTGGCGGTTCTCCGCCTGGACCGTTCGGTGTTTGCATCGTCGCCGAAGGGCTGCAGGGCGAGCTCGGGCGGAGCGACCCACTCGCACAACATGCTTTGGCTGATGCTCACCGCTTCCGCCGCCGTGGCGCAGCATGTGAAAGCCAAAGCCGCTATGCTCGTACACATCCATGGGGGAACCTCATATGGACAAAGCTAAACGGCGGACTCAAGCCTTTCGTCGACTCAAGAAACCGCTGGCCGTCACGATCGCGACGGCCCTGTTGCTGCTGATCGTGCTGGTAACCGTGCCTCTGGACGGCGAGGGGATGGTCCCCTTGAAGCTGGAGATGCAGGTCGGCGCGATTGAAGCTCGCAACACCTTCACCCGTGCCACGACCAGCGGCACCAGTTCGCACGCCCGCCTCGCTGCGTCGCACATCGTGCTGATCAATACTTCCGACCACCCGCTCATGCGCCGGGTCGGGCGACGGCTGCGCGATGAACTTATCAGCCTCAGCTTCGTCGACCGCGTGACCTACATCGACACCGAGCAGTGGTCCCTGACCGACGCACCTCGGGGCGATCTGTACTTCGTACTGAGTCTGACAGACCATGACATCCGCGGCTTCGTTCCCACGGGCCGAACGCTGGAAGCGGAGATCAAACTCGAAGGCGGTCAGCAGCCGTGGGGAGCCTGGTACCACACCATGCGTCCGGATGCGCCTCCGCTGGTCGGGTTCCGGGTGCGGTCGACCTTGAACCACCACAGCCTCACCCGCGGCCTCGAAACCGCCGCGGCTCGCTATACGCTCGCGATCAACAGTATCGCCGAGCAATTGGCTGACGGTCTGCGAAAGGAACTTTCGAGTCTGGCCGGCAAGCAAGGCCTGTTGCCCGCCCTGCCCGATGCCTTCTACGGCCAGGCAACGCCCCTAGCGACCGACCTGCCGCTGATCGCTGCCGACGGGGTACCGCCGCTCGGCAATCCGGGCTTGCTGCTGCACCATGACACGATGTGGGCAACCGTCGTTGATCGGCCGGACGACGCCATCGAAGCCCAACGTGCCCTGCTTGAAGCGGCTGGCTGGACCATCGTTACCGACGACCATGATCGCCCCGACGTGCTGTCGTTCGTCCAGGCCACGCGAGGCAACGAGACGTTGAATGTACTCACACCTGTCATGCCCGCCTCCGGCAAGGAACGCTCCGGCACACGCCAGCAACTGGTGTTTCATTACCAGCAGCGCTTCAGTCCGGCAGACGTGGAAGCAGCGGTCGACACATTGCTGGTGGACCATGCGCCACTGTCCACGCTGCTGATGTTCAGTCGCCACATGACCCGAGCCCAGCGCGAACGGTACTTCGAGATGGCGGCGAACATGGACACGCGTGATCCACGCGTACTGATCGAGTTGGGCCGACATCATTACCGCCAGGACAACACGGAGCCTGCCATGCACGCCCTGCAGCGCGTCATGGTCATGACGGGCCTGAGTGAGCATGCCACCACGCAGGACATCCAACGGCTCGGACGGGAAATCACGGGCGATCAGAATTGGCGCATCCCTTCGTTTTTGCCGGCGGACCTCGACGCTGGCGGCTTCCATCGTCTGACGCCTGGTGCGACGGTCGAAACAGAAGTCGGCCTGGGCGAGCCTGTGCTGTACTACGTGGCAAGCAATAGTGGCGTGCAGCGGCATGCTGTCGTCGTGGAGCCAAGTACGGTGCCCCAAGGTGTCTTCACCCTCACGCTTCGCCAGCCCCACGGCAGCAGCAGCAACACACCGCACGAGCCGCCCCGGCCCTGGACGAGCTTCAGTACGCATCACGCTGCTGACCTTCGACTGCTTATCACGGCAAGTGAGCTGACGCCGGAACGGTTCCACGTCAAAATCGAGGCGATGGCTCAGCCGTGAACGCACGCGACCCGCGGGCCGAGGCGCGCCTCGGCGACGACGTGGCTCAAGCAAAACCATCCCTCGTCGGACCACAACCGGAGCAGCGTGTGATAACTGACGCCCCCACCTGCCCTGCCCCCGAATAACCAGTCCAGGAAATATGCGAGCATTTCGCAATGCTGGGCGCATTTGGGAAAGGCAGGATTCACATGGCCAGGAAGCGTTACACGGCGGAACAGATCATCGGCAAGCTTCGTGCAATCGAAGTTCACATCAACTCGGGCATGACGGCTGAGCAGGCGGCTCGTCGTGAAGAAGTCTCGGAGCAGACGTATTACCGCTGGCGGAAAGAGTACGGCGGGATGAAGCTGGATCAGGCGAAGCGGCTGAAGGAACTGGAGAAGGAGAACGCTTCCGGGGGCGGCTCAAGAAGTTGGTGGCGGACTTGAGCCTGGACAAGCAGATGTTGCAGGAGGTAGCGGAGGGAAACTTCTGAGCCCGCGCAAGAAGCGTGAAGCGGTCGATGTGTTGACGGATCGCTTTGCGGTCTCGCAGAGGCGGGCGTGCAAGTTGTTGAATCAGCCGCGGGCGACGCAGCGTTATCTGCCGACGGTTCGCGATGATGAAGCGCCGCTGACGCGTCGGATCATCGCGTTGGCGTCGATGTTCGGCCGATATGGTTATCGCATGATTCACGGGTTGTTGCGACGGGAAGGCTGGTGGGTGAACCATAAACGTGTGGAACGGATCTGGCGGCGTGAAGGCTTGAAAGTCCCGAAGAAACAGCCCAAACGCGGCCGGTTGTGGTTGCATGATGGTTCATGCATTCGGCTTCGGCCCAGGGCGGTGGCGATGCGCGACGTGGACCAGCCTTGTTGGTAGAGCGTGATAATCCGCCTGCGTTCGCCGAGGCTCATGGCTTCCATGCGTCGACTCCCAGCCGGGATGGGCTGGCCGTCAACCTACGGCCACAGGCCGAATCGCGCAAGGCCTAACAAGCGCCAAACGCGCTACGAAGCTGCGGGATGCGCTCTAACATAGAGGTGGTACAAACCATGGGGGCAGGTCAACAGGCCGACGGCTGCTCATGTGCTACATCGGCACACTGCCGGTCCGGGGCGTCGGCCTGCTGATATGCTCGCCCAGCACACCGGGAAGCCGAGCACACTTTGCCGGCGTATGCTCGAGGTTGTCATGTGCTCGATGGGCACGCGGGCCGACGTCGCGGCCCTCGTCTGGTATGATGGCCCACCACACAAACCACCATCGCATATCTGCACGGGGGATTTAATGGCTCTCAAGAATCGCGGCCCTGTGTTAGGTTTCAGTGGCTTTCTTTGTGCCTTTGGGTTCATTGCGGTAGTGATCATTTTGGCGCAAAGCTGGAGTCAGTGGCAGGCAAACAGGTGGCCCGAAACGACGGCGCAGATCGAGTCGGTCCGCACCGGAATCGCTCGGACCCACACTCCGGTTAGTTATCGGCTTAGCATTACGTACCGGTATGAAGTCGACGGAAATGCCTACATTGGCGATCGGTGGAATTATGGTGCGATCACTAGCAACGACTATAGACGAGCGGAGCGATACGAAGAGGGCGATACGCTCACGATCCGTTACAACCCACGGCGGCCCGGGAAATCCGTTGTGGACCCCGGCGATCCGTGGGACGTGCAGTGGTCGGGAGTCGTGATTTTCATGACGATGTGGCTCGGGGCTGGCGGTTGGTTTGTGTGGGCCTACCGCCAAGGGGAGAGGCTATAGGGTGAACCAGTACAGCCCCCAGCGCCTGGCGGTCGTCAGCCATCCACCAGCTGGCGGTGAGTGAAGCGGCGGCCAGCCCCCTGCCGGTGGTCAGCAGGATGGCGGCGAGGATGGGGCGCGGCGGATCATCATTCATCCCCACTTTCACCACCACGGCGCGGGTGCTTAACTGGCCCGATTCGTCGCCAGTGATAGCCGGCGGTGCGGTGGCCCCGGTGCACGGCATTGGCGATGCACTGCTTTGGCACGTTGGTTTCCCGGCTCGCCTGGGCCAAGCTCTCGAAGCGGCCCACCACGTTGCCCTCGTCGTCGAGCTTCTCCACCTGGGTAATGTAGCCGGGGCGGGTGGTGTGCGGGTGTGGCGGGGGCGGTGCTTCGGGTAGGGGCTCGGCCGGCGGGCTGGTTGCTTTTCGCCAGTGGTAGCCGGCGGCCCGGTAGCCCTTCGCGATGGCCTGGCCGATGCCTTTGCCTTGTAGCCCCATGGCCTCGCTGGCTTCGACAATGCTCGGATACCACCCCACCACCTGGCCGTCCTCGCCGATCTGCTCGACGGGTACCTTGCAGGATTTCGGGGCTTCAGTGGGCGGCATGGGCTGGCCTTGCTCATCAAGGTACGGTCGGTTTGCTCCGGCGCTGGTGCTTTATGTGCGGCAATGGCTCGATGCGGCGGCGGCGGATGTGGTGCAGGAGGTGTTCGCGAAGCTGATGCGGCAACGTCGGCCCCCCGAAGCTGTGCAAGCGTGGCTGTTTCGCGCGGCGAGACATGCGCATGCGCCGGCCTTTCCGTCTCGACAACGTGCATAGACTTTTCGGCAGCGGTTTAAGGCGGAGCTTGGCCCCGTATCGCTGAAAGAACACGGCCCCGAGGCGATCCCCGCCATGGTCCCCAGCCGATATACTGGCCGCAAAGCATTGATGCTCAAATTACGGCTTTGTTCGGAAGTGATCTCCAGTTACGGCGGAATCGATCGTGGAAGTAAATCAACCTGAAAAAACCGTGGACGCCGCTATAGGAATCATCCTGCGCGAGCCCAGTGCCCAACAACTAGAATTATGGCTACCTGAATCCAATGCGGGCGATCTCTCCAAGATCGACATCACCATTGAGACGCCGGATGGCCAGGCGCGGCATTCAATTGATACCGCCACGATGGTGGGCCCCGAACGTTTGCGTATCGACTGGCCTGCCGGCTTGCCCCGAATGTGGTGGGAGATCGACCAACCTCAGTTGTACCGCTTGATGGGCCGCATCGAGGCCGGCGAACAAGCCATCGCGTTAGATCATACGTTCGGACTGCGCTGGTGGTCGACCGAGGAGGGGCAGATCCGTCTCAACGGCCACCCCTTCTACGCCCGCGGCTGCATTCGCGGCATCACTGCCCATGATCACCCGAACCTTACCGGCCTGACGGATCAGGCCGCCGACGAGAAGAACATTCGTGCCGTGCGGGACTTCGGCTTCAACTACGTCCGCTGGCACTCGACCATCCCCAGCGAGACCTACCTCGATGCGGCGGATCGACTGGGCCTGGCGGTGCAGGTGGAGTTGGGGTTCAAATACAAGAATGACGGATTTCACTTTGACCAAGCGCTCTGGGAGCGAACGATTCGCCGCATCAGTCGCCATCCGTCGGTAGCCGTTTACTGCCTGGGCAATGAAATCCGTGAGGCGGGCAAGTTTCCCGAGATTCAGGCGATGATCGAACAGGCGCGGCAGTGGGACCCCGCGCCAATGGTGATGGACAACTGCGGCTGGGGCCAACCCGATCGGCCGAGCCCGGACGTCTACTGCCAGCACGTCGCTTACTTCTTTCCGTATGGCGATCACGCAGACATGTTCGACCGCATTCAGGGATTCGAGTTGGAAGGCTTTTGCCAGACGCCCCCAGCGGCACCCGGCGAGGCCGGAAGCGTCGAACGTCCGCTGCGGCCGGTGATGGCGCACGAGGTGTGCCACTACATCGCCATGCGCGATCTCGACCAGCTGGAACAGAAATGGCGTCGATGGCACGACCAGGTTCAGCCTGATCCGGATCACTCAGCGGCCGAGTTGCCATGGTGGATCAACCGACTGCGGGAACTATACCGGGAGAAGGGCATCGACCAGGATGAGCCGGAGCTTCGCCGCGCGTCCCAACGGTTCCAGGGCTTGGCGCAGCGGCATGTGCTGGAATCGATTCGGCTCAACCCCGTGCTGCAGGGCTACCAGATGCTGCAGATGTCGGACTGCTGGAAATACGAAAACACAAACGGCCTGCTTGACGCATTCGACGATCCAATCCACTGGAACGCCAGCGACTTCGCCCGCTTCAACGGCGACACCGCCCTGCTCGTCCGCTTCGGCCCCGAACGCAGCTACAAGGCGGGCAGCACCGTGCGCCTGCCAGCCTATCTGTCGCATTACGGTAAGCAGCCCCTTCGCGCAGCCACCATGCAGGCGACGTTGCGCGGCGGCGAACAGGTTCTCGCCCAATGCGACTTCGGCCCGTTTGAATCGCTCGCGCCGGGTGAGCGACATGACCTGGGCGAAGCGGTGCTGACCGTGCCCGCCGGGGCCGACGCACAGGAAGCCGAGCTTACGCTCACGCTGAAAGACCAGGCCGGCGAAGCGGTGAGCAATCGGTGGAAGGTGTGGATTCTGCCGGTGCGCGGCGAGCAACCCATGGCCATGCAGGATCCGCGCATCATTCGTGAACTGACACCTCAGACACTCGAAGCGATCGCGGGTGGGGAGCACCGCCTCTGGCTGTATCGGCCCGACCACCTCTTCGACGAAACCCAGCCGCGCCCGGCAATGGACTTCACCGGCCGACGTGAGTTAATGAAAGGCGTGATCTGGGACCGTGGCGACAACCTCGGCGCGGTCGTACGTGAGCACCCGGCGATTGGCGCTCTACCCCATGACGGGGTGGCCGACTGGCAGATCGCACCGCTACTGCACCTGGGCGCCAAGATCAATCTGGACAGCTTCCCTGTCCCGATTCGGCCGATCGTTCTGGGTGTGGACCGGCCTGTACGCGACCGGATGGAGGTCGCGAAGTTCGGCAAGAAAGATTTCGACCCCGCCCACACCTGTCGGCGATGGGGCTGGCTGTTTGAACTGGCGATCGGCAAGGGTCGGCTGCTCGTGTGCGGTTTGAATCTCGACGCGACCAGCACGGCTGGGCAATTCCTGCTTGAGAACATGCTGAGTTACCTGGACAACCCCGTCGGCGAACCCTCGGCTGAGCTCGACGCGAATACGTTGCGGGCCTACCTGACCGAACAAGCAAGCACACAGCTACCGGGGGAACCGCCGATGACATTGTTCTGGCTTCGCGACAAGGACCCAGTCGAGACCACGCTGTTCTGGCAGGAGTTGGGCATCACGCTGCGATGAACGCAATGTAAAGAGCGCGCGACCTGCAAGCTGAGCGACTCGCAAGCGCATCCGAAACGTACGTAACGCGAAAACCACGGAAGCAGCGTTTAACCAGGAGCATGGATCATGCGAAGCGAATCCTATGAATTCTTCAAGAACCTCATGGCCACCACCAGCCCCAGCGGCTTCGAGGCCCCGGGCCAGAAGGTGTGGTGCGACTATGCCCGTCAGTTCGCCGACGAAGTTACGACCGACGCCTACGGCAACGCCGTGGCCGTGGTGAATCCAGACGGTGATCCGAAGGTCGTCTTCGACGGCCATGCCGACGAACTGGGCATGATGGTCAAGTACATCGACGACAAGGGCTTTCTCTACGTGCAGAAGATCGGTGGCGTCGACCCGGCCCTGGTGCGAGGCAAGCGGGTGGACGTTCACACAAACCAAGGCCCGGTTCGCGGCGTCACCGGCGCGACGGCCATCCACCTCCAGTCGCGCGATGACAAGGATAAGAAGGTGCCCAAGTGGCCCGAACTGTTCATCGACATCGGCGCCGCCGACGGCGACGATGCTCGCCGGCGTGTGCAGGTAGGCAACACGGTCACCTTCACCGATGGCTTCGAGATGCTCAGCGAACACGTCGGCGTGGCCCGGGCGTTCGACAATCGCGTGGGAACCTGGTGTGCGATCGAGGCACTGCGCCTAGCGGCCGAGCACCGCGACGAGTTGCAGTGTGCCGTCTATGCTTGTTCGAGCGTGATGGAGGAAGTCGGTGGGGCTGGGGCCGCCATGAATGCCGCCAACCTCAAGCCCGACGCCGCCGTGGTCGTCGACGTCACCCACGCTACCGATTCGCCGGGCGTGGACATGAAAGAGCACGGCGAAGTGAAGATGGGACACGGCCCGACGCTCTCGGTCGGCCGGGAGAATCACCCGGCGCTCAACGCGTTAATCGCCTCCGTGGCCGACAAGGCGGACATCCCCATCCAGTACGAAGCCTTCGGCATCGCCGGCGGCACGAACGCCCTTTCCTACTACAGCAAGGAAGGCGGCATTCCCTGCTCGGTGCTGGGCCTGCCCAACCGCTACATGCACACGACGGTGGAGATGATCGACCTGCGGGACATGCAGCGCATCGCCGACCTGCTGGCCGCCGTCGCCCGCCGCATCGAGAAGGGGCAGCGCTTCGCAGTACCGGTGTAGATAGACGTCAACGCGAAGCGCCCCACGTGATGCGGGCCCGCTTCACAATCATTACATGCACGCGTCCCCGCAGGTGTTCCTTGAGCCCGTCGGCGTGGTCTGCGTTTAGGAAGTCGCCTTACGGATAACCGCCACGTCTTGTCCGATGTCGGCCGCTGAACAACCCTTACGAGCGGCGCAAGCGTTAACAACCCTCGGTAGCAAACACATCTGTTCGCCCGGCCGATCATCAACTATCGACTGCGTCTGGTCGATAAGAAGCTAGCACGCTCGGAGACCAGGCTCTCGCGAGCGCCGCCATACGTTCGGATCTGTCAGAAAGCAATTGCGGATGCTCGAAAACCCTAACTCCAATCACCCCGGCGCGAGCGAGGGGCCTCTCCACCGGCACCACTGCCGCGGAATATCCTTGCCCGGTGCGACAGCCGATTCGACCGAGGCGGACGTCCAAATCACCAGGCAGCACACGGCCCTCACCTCGCTGATGCGGATCCTCGCCTCGGAGACACTGGAGTTGCCCGCCGTTTTCCGCGAGATCACCCGCACCGTCGCAGAGACCCTCAACATTGAACGCGCCAGCATCTGGCGAGTAAATGACACCGGCAACGCCATCGTCTGCCACGACCTGTACGAATCCTCGCAACAGCGACACTCAGCCGGCTGCGAATTGCATGCTGCGCAATACCCCCGGTACTTTCAGGCGATGGCCGAGTGTGAAGTGATCTGCGCGGACGATGCGCATGCCGATCCGCGTACCTGCGAGTTCTCGCAAACTTATCTCGACCCGCTGGGCATCAACTCGATGCTGGACGCTCCGATCCAACTTCGTGGCGGACAAGTCGACGGCGTCCTGTGCCTGGAACACGTCGGCCCTCAACGCTCATGGACCAGCCTCGAACAAACCTTTACCCTCTCGATTGCCAATCTTGTCTCTCTCCTTCTCACCCAGCGGCAGCGAAAGCAGATCGAGCAAGAGTCGCACACGCTGCTTGAGTCGCTGCCGCAACTCGTCTGGATTCTTCAACCGGACAGATATTGTCTTCACGTCAATAAGCAATGGGTTGACTTCACAGGCCTGTCGGCGGCAGAGTCGCTTGGCTTTGGGTGGACACAGGCCTTACACCCTGACGATCTGGATAACATCAACGAGCAAGCAGAGCAGACCGTCCGCGACGACGGGGTGTTTGAGATGGAATACCGCGTGCGACGAGCCGACGGGGTGTACCAATGGATGCTCGGCCGAGCGTTACCCCTGCGCGACGCGTCGGGCGAAACGGTCCGGTGGCTGGGCACAGCCACGAATATCGATCTCATGAAACAGGTCGAAGCCCGGCTCGAACAGGTAACCGATCGCTTTGAGGCCGCCGTCACCGGGACCAGCGACGGCCTGTTCGATTGGTGGGTCGGCAGCAGTGAAATCTGGTTCGCCCCTCGGTTCTGGGAACTACTGGGTTTCACCGCTCAAGACGAATTGCCCGCAGGGACGTTTGACGTATGGGCCGAGCGATTACACCCTGACGAGCGCGAGCTGGTGCTCGCCGCACTGGACCAACACATTCACAACGGCGAAAAGTTCGACCTGCGTTACCGTCTGCGCACCGTCGCAGGCGACTACCGCTGGTTCCATGTTCGGGCTGCATCGCAGAAAAATGAGTGCGGGCAAGTCATCCGCATGTCCGGCTCCATCCAGGATGTCACTGATCGCAAACGCTTGGAGGATGAACTGCGTGCCGCGGCCCGGATCGACAAACTCACAGGCCTGCCCAACCGGGCACTGCTTATGGACCGGCTACAGCAGGCCATCGAGCGAAACAAGCGCAGTAGCGAATCATGCTATGCCGTTCTGTTCCTCGACTTCGACCGCTTCAAAATGGTCAACGACAGCCTCGGCCACGAAGTCGGCGATCTGCTGCTGCAGGAAATCGCGCTGCGATTGCAAACCGCCGTGCGATCTGCCGACACCGTCGGCCGACCAACGCAAAAAGGCACCGCGGCCCGCCTCGGCGGCGACGAGTTTGTGGTGCTTCTCGACAGCCTTCGCACAGTGACGGAGGTGCAGACCGTAACGGATCGCGTGCTGAAGGCCCTCGATGCCCCCTACCAGATCCGCCACCATCGCATTGTCAGCACCGCCAGCATCGGCATCGTGACCAGTGCCTTCGGGCACGAGCGTGCCGAAGACGTTCTGCGCGACGCGGACATTGCCATGTACGAAGCGAAATCCGCCGGCCGAAATCGAACTGCGCTTTTCGATGCGTCCATGCTTCGTCGTGTCCAGCGCAAAGCTGAGTTGGAAGTCGGCCTCCGTCTAGCCCTTGAGACAGACCAGTTTCACCTGGAATATCAACCAATCGTATCGCTGGAAACCCGGCGGCTCCGTGGTTTCGAAGCGTTGGTACGCTGGCAGCACCCGCAAGAGGGCCTCATCCCGCCGGGCGAATTTATCCCCGTCGCCGAGGACACCGGCCTGATGGTGGTGCTCGGTGAATGGGTCTTTCGGCGCGCCTGCCAACAACTTGCAGTATGGTGGCAGACTCTCGGCAGAGAGGCTATTCCTTCTCTCAGTGTAAACCTCTCTCGGACTCAACTCGCCGTGCCCGAATTGGCGGAGCGCCTGAACAGCATTGCGCGTGAAGAGGGCGTCGACCCGTCCGCCATCCATCTCGAAATCACTGAAACCACAATCACACTGGATCCGGACCAAGCCGCCAGGATAATTAAGTCGCTTAAGGCATTCGGCTTCAAAATCGACCTTGACGACTTCGGCACAGGCTACGCAGCCATGGCCAATCTGCACATGTTCCATGTGGACGTCTTGAAAGTCGACCGCTCCTTTGTCGCAAACCTCCATCGTGGCCGCGAGTTCACTGCTATGGTCAACGCCATCATCACGTTGGCTGACAACCTGAACATGACCCTCATTGCCGAAGGCGTGGAAACCGATGAGCAGGTCGCGATACTACAGTCGCTGGACTGCCAGTTCGCACAGGGCTACCTTTTTGCCCGTCCCTTGCCCGCAGATCATGTTGTGGCATTTATCAACAAGCACAAGGCGCAGGTGGCCGGCTGCTGAATCAAACGCAAAAGCCGTCGAACCGTTGCCTCCGGCTCGTTTCATTCAAATTCGTCGTGCATGCCAACGGATTGCCGCCCATTGGGTATGTGTTTCCGCACTGCACCAATCGCTGAGGCGAACAAAGAACGTGGTTTCATCGGCTCAACGGCCACGAACATACCGCTCGTTGTGAACCGCGAAATTGTCATAGTAAGCGTGAACGGCGACGTAGTTGTCCGCCTCATCTTTAGGAGCCCAGTCGGGATCGCTGCCGCCATGAAATGTGCTGAACAGCAATCGCTGGATAAGCGATTGGTCACTGTCGACGCTGCGAAACTCCAAATTGTCGGCATGGCCATCGCGAACTTCGCCTGCGAGTACGATCACGTCGTCAGCAGCACCGGCACCTGCCGCCGGCCGTCGGGATAGTCGACGTAGATGTGGCCGAAGTCTGCCTCCAGGCGACGCCCCGGATCGTGCGCCAGCGGAATGAACGTCTGACGCGCCGCCTCACACCGTTGGCCGACATATCGACGCACCTGGTCATAGCCGCCGGTGTAGCCATGCTCCGGCTCGCACAGACGCCGGTAGATCTGCATCGCCGTGCGCCGCTGCTTCGGCGGGGCCTGCTCCCCGTCGCGCAGAATCTGCTCGATCACCGCATGAAACGGCCCGAGCTTCGGTGCCGACCGCGGTTGCTTCAGCGTGTACGGCGCGGGCTCCGGATCGGCCAGCGCCTTGCGGATCGTCTTGGGCGAGTGGTCGAACTGGCGGGCCATCGCCCGGATGCCCATCCCGTCCCGATGCGCTTTACGAATGCGTGCGAATTCGTTCACCGTAAGCACCTTCTGGCTCCTTTCGCCGACGGCCATTCGTCAGGCCGCCAGCTTAGAGCCGGCTACGGTGTGTCCCTTTTCGATGCCGATCTACCCGCCGAGGTGTGTCCCTTTTGCACGCCGATTACCACTAAACGGAACTCAACCTCGATAATAGTCGATAATGCGCCCGCAGCAAGGGTAGATCACCCACTCGTTTTGTCACCGCACTGGCTCACGATCCATCCGCGAGGACCCACAAGCCAAGTTCGACCAGCTGCTCTGACGAGAGCGCCTCGTCCATAATGATCAGTTCATCCATCGTGCCCACAAACCCGTAGGTCTCCTTCTGCACCACGTAGTTGCCGATCAACGCGCGTCGGCTGGTGGGCACGGCGGGAGCGGCCCGCTCTTTCTGAATCTGCTCGGCATCGACATACAAGGCAACGTCCTGGCCGTCATGAACCACAGCCACGAACGCCCATTGATCGCCCGAGGTCTGGTGAACGTCATTTCTCACCTGGATATCTTCATCGCCATCGCTGTACTCGAAGAACATCCGGCGAAGGCTGAAAACAAACCGCATGCCTTCGTCCCAGCTATGGGCTTTCTGCCCCAGGATTTCCATCGTGCTTCGCCTGCTGACGATCTTCACCCACGCGGTGATCGTAAACGGCGGTTCGAGTTGGAATCCCTCGGTCAATTCAATCCACGACTGGTGATTGTCGGGAAACCGCAACGCCTGGCCGCGTACGCCTTCCACCGGTTCGAGCGAGGTGTCATTCTGACTCTTGATCGTGCCGTGAAAGCCATGCGGCCCGAGGTCGCGTATAATGTCGCCATCCTGGTCCTTCTCGTCGAACGACCAGTGAGCGAACACCTGTCCGGGCGGACCATCAATCGCGCCGGCTTCGGTTGTGGCCAGCGCGCCCATGACGCTGACAATCCCGACAAGCAGGTAAATCTCATATCTCATCAATACTTCTCCACATCATTCGCAGTTTTCATTTGGACACGATTCAGAACTCTGTAATCGCTTTGATTTCTGCCTCTGGCATCGGCTCGTCGGGGTCGTCGAAGGTCGGCGCGTTGTCAATAGCGCTTTGCATTCGTTCCACACTGAGCGTGCCGGCGATATCCCCGTCGGTTGTGTAAATCCGCACCGCCAGCGGCGACAGCGTTTCGTTCAGACGCCGTCCCTCTTCCAACTGAAGCGAATCATCTTCAGAGACGACGTACCATTGCGTCGGTGCATCAGATGGCAGCGTCGCCGTCAGTTCCTGCGCTTGGTCGGACACATTGACGACAAACAGATAGTACTGATCATTCGCTTGGCGGAGGGTGTGCAGCACCTGCCCGTCGGCCGCCGAGACATCCAGTTGCCTGGCGCTATCCACTGCGAGAACAGCGTCCTTGAGCAGAGCCATTTCCGTGGCAAGATAGCCGAGGCCAAGGCGAATAGCCGGATGCCGCCGCCCCCGGTTGTATGCAAACGGAATATGTCCCGTACTGCCCGCGACGACGGCCTGATAGTTCATGTTGCGCAGATCGCGAAACGTAGGGGCGCGTTCATCCTGTCGTTCATCACGAAGGTCAGCCCAACTGAAAGCCTGAGGCGTGACCCACACACCGCGCGAGCCATCCACCGCCTCGCCCGCATGGCCCACAAGGCGATAGATGTACTCCATGTGCCGACGTGCCCCGCCATCTTCATAAAACCCAGGGAACGGGTTGGGCATCAGGATGTCAGCCGACGCACCGTAAATGTCAACGCCGCTGAACGTATTATTCAGCACCACCGTCGGACGGTATGGGTCTTCCTCCTGGCAGATCTGATAGACCTTTTCGAGCCGTTCGGGCAAGGTCGAGTGCAGTTCCGGCTCGTCGGCCAGATACCAGGCCAACAACGCAGGATGATCTTTCCAGCGGTTGATGAACGTGCGAATCTGCTGTTCTTCCTCATCACTCACCGGCTGCTGCGGGCGACCGTCACGCACCATCACCGGATCGGGATACGGATAGATCATGGCCATGAGGCCATTGTCATGCACGCGGTCGAGCCAGGCCTGCTGCTCGCTTTCATCCCACCAGTAGAACGCATATTCAAAGACGACGGTGTATCCCTGTTTCGCCACCACTTCCATATCATCATGCGGCCGAATGCCCATCGCCCCCATCGGCAGGAACGGCTCCCCATCGACCAACGTGACCTTGTTCGCATCAAGGCGGACCTCACGTCCACCGGCAGGCGGCGGTCCAAGTCGACGCAACGCCGTGCCTGCTTCGTAGGCGTCGTCGCGCTCCGGCGTGGTCAGCTCGGCCACCACGTGGTACTCGCCTTGCGGAAGGTCGGCGGGTAAAGGCATTTCAAAGTCCACGTTCCGCTTCGGCGAAGTGATCGTCGTCGTTTCAATCGCCTGTCGGTCCGCGTCGAGCAGCAGCACCGCCAGTTCGCTCTGGGCAAGCCGCTCTGAAGAAAGATTGATCTCCACCGTTCCTCGGAGCTCATCCAACGACTGCGTGTCGTAAATCGTGTTGCGATACGATGGCGCACTCAAGGTGATTTTCAACGGAGTGTAATGCAATTGCGCTGCGTACTGGTGACGCCGTACGAGAACATCGGTCCGCACATTTTCCAGAGCGACGTCGACCGTCACATTTCCTTCGCCTTCAAAAGGAATACGCACCTGATAGACGCGTGAGGCTCCGGCATCCAACCCGCGCAATTCAGTCAGTTCACCCAGCCTGCTTTCGCCCTGATTGAGGCCGAACCGCATTCGGAAAAACTCATAACGATCTGTTTCGTTGCGCACGGAAACGCCTGTCTCCAGAAACAACTGCCCTTGGTCTTCCACCACCCGCGACTGGCCTTGCGAAGCCACCGCCCATTGGAACGGCGTGGCATCGAGATTCTCCAGCACAAGCGGCACGAATCGGTGCGGCTGATGCAACGTTCCTCGAATTGGAGCGTAACTGCTGACCGTCTGCGACGGACCATCATGCGATGAGCGGGCGACATTCAAGGCCCAGTCCCCGGTCGTGTCCGGACTCAATCCCAATTCAGCCAGCGGAATGGCGATCTCGATCGACCACTGATCATCTTCAACATGCGTGGCGACGTCCGCATGGATGTCGACAGTTCGATCCGCTAAATTGCCCCCCTGTACACGCAGCGCGTCATAGATCACGCCCGCAGCATTCACGACGATATGCACATACTGATCGACCGAAGGGGCCGGATCGATCATGAACTCAATCGCGTCGTCGCGCCACACCGGACCATCCCGTTCGCTGGCCTCGGTGACCAGCGGCGCGCCCTCGGGGCGGTCGAGCACGGCACCGATGTAAAGCGTATGCGCGTCAGCGCCGACCTTGAAGCGCGTCTGCGCCTCGGCTGATTGCTGCGAGGGATCGACCTGGATGAAATCGCTGTACCACTGCCCCGCTTGCCAGCAGTCGTCATCTAGTCGGCCGTCGATCTCAGGCGGCTGGTCGAACGACAACACGTCCACCTGCCGATCCGACGAAATCGCATGCGTGGAAGCTACTGCATAAAGTAAGCCTGTCACCACAAACACCGAGCGCCAACCGCGGGCCGCAGCCCGAAATTCATATCCAAGCATTAAATGTTATCCGGTTAAATGTGAACAGTGAAAGAATAAGTCAAACGTTGTGAATACGCCTGGGTCTCTCAAAGAAGGCTACTTACGGTCCCAGTTGTTGTCGTTAAACCAATTCGGCCGAAACACGTCTGTTTCGTACACCGCCGTATGGTCGCTAGGGTTGGGAGACGCCTCGGTAGAACCATGCCCGTCAACCCAGGAAACGTTCACCGCGCCACTGTGCCTAGCGTGAGGAATTCCACGGTTTGCGCTGGAAGTCGAGGAAGAGGCGTGGCTCATGAGCCGGAGCGACCCCACCAGTGGGTCAGGCATGAAAGTTTCGGTCGCGCCCAGCGAATCGGCCATGAGAATGGTCGAGGAAGGGTTGGCGATCTCCATCATCTTCGCTGGTGTCGACCACAGCGCAAGGTCCGTCCAGCCCGAATGACTTGACTCGCCCGCAACGCCCCGAGATGTGGCGATAAACCGGTAGTTGTAGCCGTACGAGATATAACGAGCTCGCCAACCAGGGATACCGTTCGTGTCATCAGGCGGCAAAGCCCTGTTGGGCGCTTCCGGGCAGGCAAAGACCGCCCACGAGGGATCTCGAAGGGACGCGGTATTCCAGCCAGGCAGGCCGGGGAGATAGCCCTCCTCTCGCAAGATGACGGGCCACCTGAGTTCGTGGTTATTGGGGTCGGAGTATGTTCGGCCCGGCGGGAAGTAGTCGCGCCATTCATGGGTGTAGTTAATCATCGCCAAGTTGACCTGCCGCACGTTGCTGGCGCACTGAACGCTGCGGGCCGCCGCTCGCGCGCCTTGTAGTGCCGGTAGAAGAATGGCGATGAGCAACGCAATGATGGAGATGACCACCAGAATCTCAATCAATGTAAAGCCGACCGAAGTGTGTCGTCGAACCATGACGAGTGTCCTTTCACGATTGAGTTCGTAACGCAACAGTCACGTACCCGCCCTTCGATTAGATCATGAGGGGTCGATGGAACAGGTCGACGCTCGTACGACCAGTTTCGTCTGCAATGCCTGCACTTGGTCGGCCTCCTGGCCGGTCAACCGACGCTCCAGCAAGGACACCGCCATGTTCGCAAGGTCCTTGCGCGAGTGACGCAGCGTGGTCGTCGGCGGGTGCATCATCGCCGCCACCGGAAGGTCGTCGGTTCCGATCACGCTGAAGTTTTCGCCTACCCAGTAGCCGAGTCGGGCCAACGTCTGGTAGACCGCCACCAAGTGTGTGTCACCAGCGATAATGGCAGTCGGCCGCTCGGGATCGTTCAACATCGCTTCCACCGCCTTCGATACGTCGGCCGAGGTGCGCCCGGCATACGGCACCCACGTCGGCGATACCTTCAGCCCCTTTTCCGCCATCATCCGATAGAAATGCTCCCGCCTGAGCGCGAACGTCCGCATATACTTGCCCGGGGCAAGTCGATCCAGAAAACCAATACGCCGGTGGCCGAGCGACCACAGGTGCTCCAGTTGCATCGCTACGCCATGCTGGGCATCCACCACGACGCTGCAGCGCGGCAGTTCAGCGTTTCGGGGCATCAGGTTGACCGCGGGCACGTGGTGCGGATCGAAAACCCGTTCGATCAAATCGTTCCTGGATGGCTGAAACAAGATGCATGCCTTGACGTCGGCCCGTTCAAGCAACTGCTCGTACTGTTCGTCTGAGCCGTCACGCTCGACCATGGTGACGCGAATGCTCTGGCCGCGCTGGCCGCAGCATTCGCTGATGGCATAGATCAGTTCACCAGTGAAGTCGTGTCGATCCTGCCAGGGCGGGTTGCCGGTGGCGCAATGGATGATGTCCACCGTACTGGCCAGATCCCTCATACCAATGGCGTGTCGACTCTTGAACAGACCACGACGCGGCGACGCTTCGACCAGCCCCGCGTCACGCAACGTCCCGACCGCCCGCTCGACCACAAGCTGACTGACGCCGCAGTCGCTCATGATCTGGCGAACCGAAGGCATCGCCTCACCGGGGGCGAGCATGATCAACTTCCGATCCAGGTAACGAATCACCTGGTTGCGGCGCCTTGCGGATTGTTCCGTAATGGTTTGCATCGGTGCACTACTCAAAGGATGCGAGCGACCAGACTCTTGCGGCGACTAGTCCCAACAGTATCATGCACGCCGCCGGCGAGCGAGCATCATCAGACCGCCGAGGCCGAGCAGCGACAGGCTCGCCGGCTCGGGGACGAATGCCCCTTCGGGCACCTCGTAGTTGTTGTTTTCATCAAGCTCGTACAAGTCGCTGATAAGCGTATTGGTGATCCGCACGCTGTCGCCGTAGCCTTGCAGGCCGCGGTCGGCACCGCCTGTATTTCCGGTAAACAGGTAAAGTATGTCATTCTCAGTCGTCACAGAGGGTGAAACCGACCCTGAAGGCGTACGCAAGCCGGTGTCTTCTCCGGCAAATTCACCATTGATCCACATCCGGATCTGGTGTTCGCTCGCGTCGGACGATGTCATGTCCCAGTCGACAGAAACCAGTTGCCACTCATTAGCCTCGACGGTGTTAGCGCCGGCATTAATGTTGCCGTTCCCGCTCCCTGAATAGCTGGGGAAAACCTGAAATCTCCAACTCGTGCCGCCGCTGAGGGCAGACAACTGCATCGTTCCACCGTTATCCAGTCCAAGTCGAAACAGGCGGAAGTCTTCACTCGCGCCCGGACGAACCCAGGCTTCGAACGACCCCTTATCGAACTCAAAGTTCCCCAACGCACTGTAACCCAGGTTCGCCGCATCGCTGTCGCCCTTGAAGGCGCCGGTGCCGAACTTCACCTGCTCATCGGAGGTATCGGGGAACCCACCTGCACTCTGATTCAACACCTGCACCTCACCACTACCGACGGCGAAGTCTGCAGCCAGGCGTTCCGCCGCCGTGGCGCTCTCAAGATCATCGAAATTGTGCACGAAGAGGACGTCCGCGGAAGCCGGGGCACCCAGCAAGCCAACACCAAGGACAGCCGTCATCGCCGAGCGAACCATGGAAAGTCGAAGCATTATTCATTCTCCTTGTCGAAATGAGGATCCAATGGCCGTTTTCAAGCCGGCCGACAGTGATTTTCGACCTGTGCATTAAAACTGTATGATTCGAGTGCAATCTACCTGCCTTGATTCGGCTCGTCAAGAGTTTTTGTTTTTTTTGCCGTTCAAAGGGGAAGGTGTGGAGAAAGGCGCGGTGGCGGCCCATGAGCCTGAGCAACTCGACAGTGCCTGGCAACCAAGGATCGACATGCCAGGCTGACATTGCCAAGGTGACGCCGGGCATGCTCAACTGGACGGCCACCACCATCACCCGCCGCCGCGTGAAGACCGGCAGGCACAAGACCGTGCCCACCGTCACCATGACCGTGGCCGAGCAGGCCGTGGGGTTGAAGCCGGGGCGAATTTGTCCAGCGATCCAGCGAGGAACCAGGGCCGCCGGCTGGCGGTGGCGCAAAGTGGATGAATTGAATATTGACCCGGCGGTCGCCGGGGTGTGATGGCGGATGATTGAACAAATGGTCCGGCCACCACGAGGATGTACCGGCCAGCTAGCGGGGACCACCGTCGAATGGCACGGTCAAAATCACGCGAGTCCCTACGCTCGGCTGGCTGTCGACCTCCATCGTGCCCCCCACGTTTTCAATGCGACGACGGATGCGTTTCACGCATCACGCGCGACATCGCCACGCTTCCGGTGCACGTGATCGACCGCGAACGCAACGAACGCGTCCATTCGCACCCGGTGGCCGAGCTTCTACGCCATCCATCGGACTATATGACGCCGGCCTCATTCTGGACGGCTACACCATGAACGCGCTGCTCTATGGCAACCCGTACGCGTTCATCACTCGCGACGAGCGCTTCCGCCCGGTGGAACTGCTGCCCCTGATGGCACGAGATACGGAGCCCCGCCGCCGCGACGGCCAACTATATTACGTGACACGCACCAACGCGCAGGCCATGCCCCTGCTGGCGTCTGACGTGCTGCATGCGCCATATATGGCGATCGACGGCATTACCGGCATGAGCCCGATACCCCCTAAACACCGCCGGCCGAATCTGTACCCCTTTGAGATTTTCACCCCAAGGGGTACACCAGGGGGTACAAATGCCAAAGGGGCACAACCTGCGAGCGTAAAAAAAGCCCTAAATCATTGCGATCTAGGGCTTTATGGAATCGGGGTGACAGGATTCGAACCTGCGACCTCTTCGTCCCGAACGAAGCGCTCTACCAAGCTGAGCTACACCCCGAGGTGTGTGGCGATGCGTTTGATTTTCAAACAGCGCGGCCATCGTGCCGGGCCACGCTTGCGTAACGCAAGCAGGAAAGTCTACGCGACAACCCCTTCCACTGCAAACCGCAGGCGGGAACGGGCGGCTGAACGACGGGGTTGGTGGAGGTCGCGGGTTTCTCCATCTTGACGGTGCAGGGTATTGGCGATACTTTCGGCGGATTGCAGGATGGGCCGACGACCGTTTCGGCCTGCTTCAATCGTATCCACGGATGGGTGCACCTTGTATTCACCCACGTTGGGCGGCCAGACCGGACTGAAGTTGATGCCGTCGTCAGCGGCGTTTTTGGCAGTTATAGAAGGTCTGGCACGTAATGAACTCGCATACGCTCGATGGGGAGTGACATCATGATGATGTTTCGTGGCTGGATGGGGCGCTTCGCGCCAGTATTGCTCGTCAGCCTGCTACTGATGCCTGCGGCGACGCCGGCGACAGCACAGGAAGTGCCTTACACCGCGATTGTGGTCGAGGACAACGTTCAGGTCCGCGCCGGCGCCGGCCGAGCGTACTACGTCGTCGGCGAACTCGATCGCGGGGCTCTGGTCGAAGTCGAGGAAGTCATCTTCGGCTGGCTGAAGGTCGTGCCCCCGGAAGGCGTGCACAGCTATATCTCCAAGGCGTTTGTTGACGCCCGCGGCGAGGGCCGACGGGGCGAGGTCAACTCCAACCGCACGCGCGTCACGGCCGCGAGCGTGGAGGGGCCGGGCAACAGCTACCGCGAGCAGACGCTGCTGAACCGCGGCGCTGCGGTGCGGATCGTCGACGAGGAAGGCAGCTTTTATAAGATCGAGCCGCCTGCGGGCACGTTCGTCTTTCTGCCCCCGGGCTCGGTCCGCCGAGCGTCGGACATGGAAGCGGCACAAGAGCCGGAGCAGCCCGCCGAGCAGGAGGCGGAGCCTGCCGCCGAGCCGGAGCAGCCGACGGAAGCGGAGCCGACCGAGCAGGTCGCCGACGATGAAGCTGATCAGCCGGTCGAGGTTGCCGACTCCAACGGCGAAGCAGAAACAGACATTGAAGGAGCGGTCACGTCGGAGGATCTGCCTGAGCTGGCCGGCGACGAAAGTGGCCAGGAGGATCAGGACAGCCTCATGCCCACGCCGGACCAACGGGTCGATGAAGGCGACGCGGATGCGACTGCCGACGACGAAGCGTTGACCGAAAATGCCACTGAGCCAGAGGCGGAGGAGGCCGTCGCTGAGCAGCCGCGTGAAGAGGTAGACACGCCCGCGATTTCCGAAGCGTTACGTGAGGTGGAGCATCGTCACGTGCCGGCGTTTGACTTGCCGCTGGAGGAGCAGCCTTTCGAGCGGATGATTGCTGACTACCGCGCAGTGTTGGCAAACAACGATGATCTGCCGACTGGGGATCAGCGGTTGATCGAGCATCGCCTGAGTCTGCTTGAGCGCAATCAGCGCATCGCCGAGACGCTGGTCCGCGTGGCCGAGTTGCGTGATGCGTCCGCACGCACCGATCGCGAACTGGACGAACGGCAGCGCGAGCGTGACCGCCGTCGGCCGAACTACGATGCGGTGGGCGAACTGCTGGCGTCGACGGTGTACGACGGGCGAAACCTGCCGCAGTTGTTCCGCGTGGTGGACCCGGCAACGGGCCGTACGCTGGGCTATGTTGAGCCGGGTGATCAGGTGAACCCCCGCCGCATGCTCGGCCGAGTTGTGGGCATCGTGGGCGACCGTCGGCTCGATCCGGGCCTGCGTCTGCGTGTGTTCGACGTCCGCCGCATCGACGTGCTTGAGTCGGCAGAAGTCGACTGATCGCCGTTGCTACACCACAACCGTCGAGCGCTGATGCGTTGCCGTTCGCCGGCGTCGTAACGCAACGCTTGTGTTGCTGGCTCGGTTTCCGGCCCGGTGATGCTCCACCCACCGTGGTGCCTTTTTCTTGCCGCCGGTTGATGCCTCCCAGCGCCGACCCGGCTACAGTGACAACGTCGCGATCCGCCGAGGGTCGCTTTTGCCACAACAAAACGGTCACCCACCGAGGCGCGGCCGTAAAGG
>JBGUBD010000021.1 GCA_041821185.1 Phycisphaerales bacterium AB-hyl4
GTTCGTTTCGCGCAAGGTTATAGCGGCCGTGCCTTGGTGGGGCGCGGCGTATGGTTTACATCGGTTGATTCGGGTTGCGGCTGGAGTGGGTTGTACGGTTGGGCAGGCCTTGCGGATTGGCTTTACGCGGGTGCGGGGGGGGGGGGTGGCGGGTCAGGTGGGGACGCCGATTTGAGGGCAGTCTTTGAGGAGCGGGCATGATTCGCATTTGGGTTTTCGGGCTTTGCAGATCGCGCGGCCGTGGAAGATGAGCAGGTGGCTGAGCATGGTCCAGTTTTTTCGGGGGAAGAGAGGCATGAGGTCGCGTTCGATTTTTTTCGCGTCTTTGTGTGTGGTGAAGCCGAGGCGGTTGCTCAGGCGGGTGACGTGTGTGTCAACGACGACGCCGACGTTTTGGTTGAAGGCGTTGCCGAGGACGACGTTGGCGGTCTTGCGGGCGACGCCGGGGAGTTTGAGCAGTTCGTCCATGGTGTCGGGCACTTCGCCGGCGTGGTGGTCGACGATGGTTTGGGCGGCGCCACGGATGGACTTGGCTTTGTTGCGATAGAAGCCGGTGGAGCGGATGAGCTTTTCAACGTCGGCCGGCTTGGATGCGGCGAGCGCGGCGGGGGTGGGGTACTTTTCAAAAAGTGCGGGGGTGGTCATGTTCACCCGCTCGTCTGTGCATTGGGCGGAGAGGATGGTGGCGACGAGCAGTTCGAAGGCGTTGCGATGCTTCAGGGCGCAGGTGGCGTGGGGATAGGTTTTTTCGAGCTTGCGGTAGACGCGGCCCGCGCGGCGTTTTTCGGCGAGAGGGATGGGGGTTGGTGCGGGGGGCGTTTTCATTTGGGGTGGTTTTAGGTGGTGGTGCCCCACGGATTCGCTGCGCTATATCCGTGGGCTTTATGGGGGAAGGTTATTCGTAGTCGGTGGCGTTTTTTCGTTGGTCGGGGGGCAAGGGGCGTTCGATGAGGGCAGGGGCGGGGGTGACGCGGAAGGCGAAGGGGGAAATGAGCACAGCGACGGCGAGCATGAGAGCAGCGCCGCCGGTGGTGCGCTCGCTGAGGCGGTGGTGGTGGTCGAAGATGAGACGGGCCTCGATGCGCTGGGTTTCGGTGCGGGCGGGATCGTACATGGCTTCGCGGGACTGCCAGACGTTGGGGTTGATCCAGAAGACGTTGAGCAGGAGGACGAGGGCGGGGCCGACGACGAGCAGGGTTCGCAGGAGGTTGGCGCGCGATCGGCCGGCGTTTGCGAGGCGGCGGCGGAAGAGGGTGGTTTGGAGGAGGAGGCAGGCGATGGCGACGAGGGCGCAGATGGCCTGGAGCCAGGTGAGGCCTTGGATGATCTGGCCGACGACCTCGCCGGCAAAGATGCGTGGCGCGTCGGCAGCGTGGTCGGGCTCGACGCCCGCGGCATGCAGGAGACCGGTCTGGAGCACGAAAGCATGCTCTTCGAGGGTACGGAAGGTGATGGCGGCGGCGATCGCGAGCATGACCAGCGCGCCGAACCATGTGCCCAGGGCGAGATAGTAGAGGCCTTGCGTGAATCGAAACGCGGCAGGGCGTTCCATAGCGGACTCCTTAACGTGGGCGGGACGGACGCCGAGGGCATTCTAGGGGATGGTGGCTGCTGCGGGGCGGCAGATGGGTGGTGTGAGTTGAAACCGTACCAATTCGGTCCTAATATTGGCAGCATGTCCGCCGGCCGAGTGCTATGCGGGCGGGAAGGCAGGCTGCATGCTGAGTCTGACGCGAAAAGCGGATTATGCATTGATCGCGGCGGTGTATCTGGCGCGTCAGCGGGCGAGCGACGCTGGCCCGGTCAGTGCGCGGGAGATCGGCGAGGCGTTTGACCTGCCGGTGCCTGTCCTGATGAACGTGCTGAAGCAGTTGGCGTCGGCGGGGCTGTTGCGGTCGACGCGTGGCTCGGGCGGGGGGTATGAGCTGGCGGCGGAGCCGACGGCGGTGAGCCTGCTGGATGTGGTGGGAGCGGTCGCGGAGGGTGACGTCGATGCTGGTGAGCCGACTGAGGCCGATGCGCCTGTTGCGGGCGAGACGGTCGTCGGGGCGTTGCGAAAGCGGTTGGACGGTTTTTTTCAGCGGATGACGCTGGCGGAACTGTTGCGGGACAGCGATAGCGGCGCGGGCGAGACGATCGTGCCGCTGCGCGGACTGGACTGATTCGTGGGCGGTTGCCGACGAGGTGATTGTTCGCCTGACGGTACAGAGCCTACAATGGTGCCACGGCTGCCCGCTGAAGCGGGTAGCCGATCGATTGACGATACACACACGCAGTACTTTAGAAGACGGAGCCTTTACGATGGCCATCAAGCTGACTGAATCGGCAGCGCGGGAAATTAAGACGATTATCGAACAGCAGGAGCTGGATGCAGAAACGATCTGCCTTCGCGTGGGCGTGAAGGGCGGGGGCTGCTCGGGTTTTTCGTATCTGCTGGACCTGACTGAGCAGAGCCGTGAGAACGACGAGCAGTTTAAAGAGGGTGGCATTACGGTGGTCTGCGACCCCAAGAGCTACCTTTATCTCAATGGCACGACCATCGATTTCAAGGACGAGGTGATGGGGCGTGGCTTCGTGTTTAACAACCCGAATGCAACGAGCTCGTGTGGTTGTGGCAGCTCGTTCAGTGCGTAAAATCGAATTTTTGATTTGCGACTTTTGATTGGCGATCGTGTCGGCACGAGTGTGCTGCATGAGGGCCGGTTGAGAGTTGCATGTTCGACAAGCAGCCCGGGCGTCGTGCCCGGGCTTTTGCTTGCGCGGGGAGCGGTGATGGCGGACGAAACGTGCCCGTACGTGTCGCGCGGCGGGTTGAAGCTGGCGGCGGCGCTGGATGCCTTCGGCATTGATCCGACGGGGTATGTGTGTGCGGACCTGGGCTGCTCGACGGGTGGATTTACGGATTGCCTGCTGCAGCGAGGGGCGGCGCGGGTGTACGCGGTGGATACGGCCTACGGCGAACTTGCCTGGAAACTGCGGCAGGATGAGCGGGTGGATGTGCGCGAGCGGACGAACGCGCTGCACTTCGACCCGTGGGCCGAGGTAGCGGGTTTTCAGGGGTGTGACCTGGTGGTGCTGGACCTTGGGTGGACGGTGCAGGCACGAGCGGTGCCGGCGGCGATGCGGTGGTTGCGTCGTGAGGCGGATGCGAATGCCACGGGTGAGATTGTGAGTTTGATCAAGCCGCACTACGAGGCGAGTGGACAGGCGATGGGCTCGCGTGGCGGGGGGCGGGGGGGCCGTGGCGGCGTGCTGGACGAAGCGGCGGCGGAGCGGGTGCTGGGCGAAGTGCTTGAGGCGATGCCAACAATGGGTGTGCGGTCGCGGGGGCATGTCATGTCGCCGATTCGCGGGGGTAAGGGGGGCAACATTGAATACCTGGCCTACCTGGAACTTGTGGGGAGAGATTCGTGATCGCTAATTGCTGATTGCCAATTGTTGCACATCGCAACGCTTTGCTGTGCGTGGTTTGGTTTGGGGGGGAGGCGGGGTGGTGCGGGTAGACGACTGCAGGCAAATCGGTTAAACATTTATCTCGTCAGCTTTCGATTCCGGCGGCGTGTTGTATCGCAGCTTTCGTGCGTTTCCGGAGTTTACGACAAGCAAGCGGCGACGGCATCGAGATCTGCCATGATGCACTGGTTGCGGGCACGCGAAGGCCGGGCGGTTTGTATTGAGGGTTAGGTGATTCGTGGCCCGTGGTGCGGTGGCATGTAGCTGTTTGTCGGCCCCGGTACTCGCGTGCGTTGGCAGCCGAAGTCTGGTCCGGTAATTTCTGAGTGAATGTGAAACTGGCAGAGAAGCAACAGATTGTCGAGTGGATGGGCGTGCGGTTGCTGCTGCCGGCGTCCTGGCAGGTCGTTCGCCACAGCTTGGGTTTGGCCAAGGGCAGTCTGGCGTTGGTGGATCGTCGTCGGCAGCGTTTGCAGGTGATCTGGAGCGACTGGCCGACGAAGCCGGATGTGAATCATTTGATCGCCGACTATCGGTCGCAGCAGACGGATCGGGATTCGAACGCGGTGTTTGAGTCATTGGACCTGCCTGAGCCTTGGCAGGGCGTGGGACGGCATGTGGACAAGGGTGGTATGCTCGTACGAGCCGCGCGTTTTGATCCGTTGACGTATCGACTGATCGAGACGGCGATGCTGGTTGATCGGGAAGATCCAGCAGAGCGTTTGTTGGTCAGCGAGGTGCTGGGGAATCTGGAGGTGGTCTGTCGGCCGGAGGACGCTCAGCAGTGGCAGGCGTTTGACGTGAATCTGACCACGCCGAGCGGGTATCGGCTTCGTCAGGCGACGGTGAAGCCGATGAACGTGAGTCTGCGTTTCATGGGTTACGACGTGGAGCGGGACCGATACGATCGCCGGGAGTCGCGGGTTCGGCGGATGGCGATGGCGCAGGCGTGGTACAAAGGTGCGGAGCGGATGTTGCAGACCGCCGACCTGAATCTGGTGTTTGACCATCGTCCGATGCAACTGGGCCGACATGCCGCGACGCTTTCGACGTCGGATGAGGTCGGCACGCGTTGGGAGCGGCTGACGGGAAAGCTGCGTCGTCGGCGGGATCTGGTGTGGCATTGCGACCGAGAGGACGCGGTGTACCAGGTGACGACGTTCAGTCCGCAGCGGGCGGACGTGGATCCGGAAGACTTTACGGTGTCATGCTGTCGGGAGATCACGCCATGAGTCAGCGTCCGCCGCGGATGACCAACGAAATGTTGCTGGACGCGATCCCGGTGGTGAACCAGGCGGTTAAGGCGCGGCAGCATGGCAAGGCGATGGAACTGATCGTGCCGCTTCGTCAGACATGGTGGATGGGGCCGCCGTTAAGTTGGGTATTTCCATTTCGGGAAGAGCGACGAATCGCGCTGGATGCGGTGGGGCAGGAGGTCTGGCGATCGTGTAATGGTCGGCGGACGACGGAGCAGATCATCGAACGTTTCGCAAACAAGTACAATGTGCGTTTCCATGATGCACGGCTGGCTGTGACGCAATTTCTACGGTCGCTGCTGGAGCGGAATCTGGTCGCGCTGGTGTTGCCTGAGCAAGACAGCGGGCAGCCGTCGGCGGGCCCGGGCCAGGTCACAGCGTCTGACAATTGATCGCTGAGTTGTAATTTCAGAGCCCCGTTCTCGGAGGTTGTTTCTTGAAGCCGATTGAAGCTCGCAACCAGGTGAAACTCGGTGCCGTGCGGTGCCTGCAACTGGCGTTGTCAGGGATGTCGTACCGGTTGTTTCGCTCGCTGGTGACGGTATCGATTCTAGCGCTGGCGGTGGCGTTCCTGGTACACATGCTTGCGTATGGCATTATTGGTCACGAGACGGAACGGGACGCTTACGACGAGTTGCGACAGAGTCGG
Organism: Phycisphaerales bacterium AB-hyl4; assembly: GCA_041821185.1. NCBI lineage: Bacteria > Pseudomonadati > Planctomycetota > Phycisphaerae > Phycisphaerales > Phycisphaeraceae > Natronomicrosphaera > Natronomicrosphaera hydrolytica. The sequence goes on from JBGUBD010000021.1 coordinate 5,359, forward strand.
CAGCTAGGCGAGCGGATCACCCGTCTCGCGGCGATGGATAGCCGACAGGCAGCGGAGCGGGGGCTCGCAGGTGACAATGCGGATCGGCACGCGGAGTATCAGCGGTGGGCGTCGTTGTCCGCTGAGGAGTTGGACCGGGCACGCGAGGTTGCCCGGCAGATTCGTGCGACGAACCAGCATTTCATGGACATGCCGTTGACGCAGCGATTGCCGTTGATCGGCGACGTCGAGCCCCGAGGTCTGCTGGATCGCCTGCGTGACGAAGATCGCTTCGATCGTTTCGTGGCACGGATCGAGGAGCTTCGCGTATCGCCGCCGCTGGGTGATGTGCGGGCCTTTGCCGAGTTGGTTCGCGAAGGTCGGCCGTGGCTGTTGGGGGTGATCGAGCGGCTGCAAGCGGGGCACGTCGAGGCGATTGAGGCAGTGCGCGAAGCGTATCCGCAGCGTTCGCCGCGCGAGTTGTTCGCCGACCCGCCGGATGATTTTGTGGAGGTGTTGCAGGGGGCGGGCTTCGCGGTTGATTATGAGCGGCTTGCGGAGATTCGCACGTTCGCTCAGCAGATGGACGACATCGAGCAGATCACGTCCCGGATTACCGACAGCACGGTTCGCGCCGCGGTGGCGCGGCAGACCAACGAAGCGCCGACCGAGGTGAGCTTCGATAGTCTCATGCAGTATCTCAGCAGCCAGCGGCGGGCCGACTGGTTCGCCGGCGTGCTTGCCGAGGCGGGCGCACCGGCTCGGCTGTCGGGTGATCGTGTGCTTGAGTTGAGCAACGAGTACCGCCGGGAGCGTCAGCTCGAGCGCATCGTGGGTGAGGAAGCGCCGGAGGACTCAGGCGTGTTGTTCGGTTTGCCGCCGCGGACGCTGTATCTGATTTCGCTGTCTTTTATGGTTTGTGTGGTCGGCGTTGCCAATGCGATGTTGATGTCAGTCACGGAACGCTTCACCGAAATCGCGACCATGAAGTGCCTCGGCGCGATGGACGGTTTCGTGATGAAGATGTTTGTCTTCGAAGCGGTTATCCAGGGGCTCGTCGGCGGATTGGTGGGTGTGGTGCTTGGCATCCTGCTCGCGGCGCTGCGCGGATTGGCGGAATACGGCCTGCTGGTGACCAGCGGGTTCGCGGTGTTGACCGATGTGGCGATGGCGACACTGCTGGCGTTGAGTGTGGGTATCGGGTTGGCGGCGGTGGCGGCGATCGGCCCGTCGTGGGTCGCGGCGCGGCTGGCGCCGATGGAAGCGATGCGGGTGGAGTAGTGTGCCGGATTTCGAATTTGGAATTTCGGATTTGGTGTTTCGAGTTGTGATCGAGGCGTGAGTCAGTAGTCGCGGTGTGTTTGCGAAAGGCAGGAATCCGATGACGGCGGAAAGCCCTCCGGCAAATTCGAAATCCGAACCCCCCAATCCGAAATCGGATAAAAAGGCCGTCATCATCCGCACGCTCGATCTTGAGAAGCGGTACGGCGAAGGGGAAGCGGCGACGTACGCATTGCGTGGGGTGGACTCAACGATTCATCGCAGCGAGTTCATCGCTGTCATGGGCCCGTCGGGATCGGGCAAGAGCACGTACTTCAACATGATCGGCGCGTTGGACTCGCCTTCGAAGGGGCGCATCCTCATCGACGAGGTGGACGTCGCGCAACTCTCGGCGACGGAACTCGCGTTCCTGCGCTGTCGCAAGATCGGCTACATCTTCCAGCAGTACAACCTGATCCGCTACATGACCGCCCTGGAGAACGTCACGGTGCCGATGGCCTTCGCGGGCGTGACGCCGGAGGATGCGCGGGCGCGGGGGATGGAGTTGCTGGGGCTGGTCGGCCTGGCCGACCGGTGGGACCATCGGCCGATCGAGATGTCCGGCGGCCAGCAGCAGCGCGTAGCCATTGCCCGGTCCATGTGTAACAAGCCACGCATCCTGCTGGCGGACGAACCCACCGCCAACCTCGACCTGAAAACGGGGCAGGCAATTCTCGAGATTCTTCAGAAGATCAACAAGGAGCGCGGCGTCACCGTCGTCTGCTCGACCCACGATCACCGGCTGCTGAACATCTGCGACCGCATTATGTGGATTCGCGACGGCCGAGTTGAGCGCGTGGAAGAACGCAAGGACCTGACCATCAAGCTCGGCCGTATCGGAGGCGAAGACGAATGAGTTGTATCCACACCCGATCTGACCGAGTTCGAGATTCGAAATCGTACGTCTCATTGCTCCTTGCCTGGCTGTTGGTGGCGTTGTTGCCGGTGGCTGGCGTGCACGCCGACCAGTTTCAGGCCGACCTTGAAGCGCTGACGCAGCACCCGCATCGACTCTCCGGCACGGAGGAAGGTCGCGCGGCGGCGACGTATATCGAACAGCGGCTGGCGCAGATCGGCATTGAGCAGGTGCTGCCGTTGGAGATGCCGGTCTGGCAGACGCAGGTCGAGCATTGCGAGCTGATCGTCGGTGGTCAGCGTGTGCCGCTTTCACCCATCCGCCCGAACATCATCGCGAACCCTGTTACGCCCGCGGAAGGGCTCAGCGGGCGCGTGATGTATGTGGGCGATGGTGAGATTGGCAGTTACGGCACGCGCTCGCCGGACGGGGCGATCGTCGTGCTCGATTATGGGAGCCATGACAACTGGGCGGTAGCGTTCGCGCTGGGCGCGCAGGCGGTGATCTTTCTCGATCACGGCGATGGTGCGACGCCGATCCAGCCTAAGCATACCGGCCTGCCTGCCAACTTCGTTCGGTTGTACGCCCACGTTGACGACCTGGCCGAGGTGGGCATCGACCTGACGGCGGACCACGACGAGGCGGTGGTGCACAGCCATGTGACGTGGCAGCGCCAACTCGGGCGGAACATCATCGCCCGCATCCCCGGCACGGACCCGGGCTTCATCGCCGGCCGGAATGATGACGAAGCGATCGTGCTCGCGGTGCACTACGACAGCTTTGGTGTCGTGCCGACGCGCAGCCCGGCGGCGCGGTCGGCGGCGAACATTGCAGCGTTGCTGGAAGCGGCTGAAGGTCTGGTCAACGATCCGCCGCGGCGCGATGTGATCCTGATGTTCCTGGATAACCAGGCTCGCTATCACCAGGGCGCTCGCGAGGTCTATACCGCGCTGACGATCACTGACCGAGAGCACACGAACCTGAACCAGCAGCACTTGGACGAGCAACGGTTCGTACGGGCGATGGCGTCACGGCTGGATGAGGAGGGGTTGCAGTTCACGCCGACGGGTTCGGAAGGTCATCGGCTGTCGCAGGCGTTGCAGGATGAGGCGAACTTTGCGCGGGTCGACATTGTTCACGAACTGCGGCAGTTGCGGCTGAAAGCTCGGCCGATGCAGGCCGAGTTGGAGGCGATGGGCGTTGATCCGGAAACGGACGAGCCAGTGGACAACCCGCGGGCGCAGGCGTTGCTCGACCAGGTTCAGCCGTTGCTTGAGCAGGTGGAACAGTTGCACGTGGCATCACTGCGATGGGACGAAATTCGGCGGGCGTTGCACCGCAATGCACTGGCAGCGTTTGCCGCCGATCAGCAGGCGTACGCGGCGGGGCGTTTCGAGTCGGACGAGGCCCAGCGCTGGAACACAGAGCAGCGGCAACATGCCCAGGCCGAAGCCCAGCTTTTCGTTGAAATTTTCGATCGGCTGCAAGCGCGAGCAAGCGGACGGTTCGAGCGTCGGTTAACGGAGCTTGTCACGCTGATTCGGATTGACGAGCAGCGGGATGCGATTCGTTCGGCGCTGGCGGATCCGTGGATCGTGGCGCATGTCAGTTATGACTTGGCCGACGGCAGCGGCGTGTGGGGGCCGGTGGTGGGAGACTGGACGACGCGCCTGCATCGTCACACGGCACCGAGCGCTTCGGCGGACAACCCGGGCTACTACGGCCGAGTGCTCGCCGCGCTGCGTGATGCACGCGATCGGTTGGACCAGCCCATCGCGGTGGATGATCGACTGATGCGCGACCCGACGCTGGGCATGAGCTTCGCGCCGCGGCCGTTCGTTCATAGCGGTGCGATCGCCGGCATTCACCGCATCTACAACTTTTCAATGATGACCGGGCACGACGGCCGACTGCGTGACGGCCACCCGGCCGACACGGTTGATGCGCTGGACTGGGCACGGCTGCGCGGGCAGGCGACCGAAGCGACCGCACTGCTGCATGCCGCCGCCAACCGTGAAGCGATTTCGCTGTCCCGCGTGTTTCGCTCGGAATATCGTCTCAAGCTGCCGGGGTGGAGCAACGGTCGGCCGACGGGCGATTATGCCCGGCTGCAAGTGGTCGGCGGTCTGGCGGAAGACCGACCGGCGAGCGGGGCGATGCTGGCGATCTGGCCCAGCGCGGCCGCGACCGGAGCCGCGTCGTGGACCAGCATGGCCGAGGCCATGGCCGTACCGTCGTTCGAGCCGGTGATGTATGAAGCGACGGATGAGAACGGGCGGTTTCGGCTGGTGACTGCTCGCAACGATCAGTTTACAAGTCTCCTGGCGCTGGGCGCGACGTTCGACGAGCAAGGCAAGATGCGGGCCGTGTCGTCGATGGCGAGTCTGCTCCAGGATGCCAGCGCGACGATGCAGGTGACGATGTTCCTCGGCCGGGGGTACGCAATTTCGGAGTTCGGCGGGTTTCGCATCCGCCCGCAGCAGCTTCACGTGCTCAAGGCGAGTACGGACGCGGCGCTGCGCGACATTCAGAGCCTGTGGGGGCAACTCGCCCCACACACGTTCTTCTTTGTGGCGGACCAGGAGTTCGACGACCGGATCAAACTTTTTCAACCGTTGGGCCCGGTTGTGCTGGGGATCGACGATGACAACGATAGCGGCGTAGGACTTTCCGCATCGGGATTTTTCCAACGGCCGGTCTGGTTGAGCCCGCGGCGGACCACGGACCTGGAGATGCTCAATGAGTATCGTCTGCGGCAATTGCGTGACCGTGGCGTGACACAGGCGGACCTTGAGTCGTTGCAGGCCGCCGGCACGCGAGCCCGCGACCGGGCAGAGCAGGCCGAGTCTGTACGCGAACGCGAAGCGGCGCATCAGCAGGCAGCGGCTCTGTTCCAGAAGGTATATACCCCGTTACGCCAGGCGATGGACGACCTGGTGCACGCGATTGTCATGCTGCTGTTGCTGGCGATTCCCTTCGCGTTCGCGATGGAACGTCTGCTGGTGTGCGCGACCAGCGTCTACGGGCGGATCAGCGGGTTTACGGTGATCTTTCTGGTGACATTCGGCATGCTGTATTTCATGCACCCGGGTTTCGCTATCGCTGCGACGCCGGTCATCATCTTTCTTGCCTTTGCGATCATCCTGCTTTCGAGCATCGTGATTTACATTCTGGTGCGCAAGTTCCGCCTGGAACTCAAAGCGATTCAAGGCCATCGCGTCGGCCTGCATGATGTGGAAGTGTCGCGGATGGGCACGATGCTTGCCGCGGTGGGCATGGGCATGAGCACGATGCGCCGCCGCCCGACGCGAACGTTCCTGACCGCGGTCACGGTGGTGATGCTCACGTTCACGATCCTCGGCTTCGCCAGCTTCAGCCGGACGGTCGGCGTGCGAACCGTTTACCAGGGGCCGGTTGGCGAAACCATGCCCGCCGGCGTACTGATGCGCCATCTCGACTACTCCGAACTGCCGCGCGGCACGCTTCGTCTGATGGCGGGGCAGACGGGCGAGACCGGCTACGCCGCAGGCCACTGGTGGCGAATGCGCTCGGATGGCAGCGGCGCCACGCTTCAAATCGCCCGGCCGCGGGATGGCGAAGCGCTGAGTCTCAGTGCCATCATGGGCCTGTCGCTGGAAGAGCTGGACCGTTGGCCCGCGCTGGCGGCGGTGTTCGGCGATGACGCGGACATGGACGAAGTCAAGTCGAACCTCGCCAACGGCGGCGTGTACCTGCCGCGCGTTTACGAGGAACTGCTCGACCTGGAGGTGGGCGATACCGTTCTGGTTGATGGTGAACGTGTGCGGTTTGCCGGCGCGTTCCAGGGCGCTACGCTGCAACGGCTGCGACATCTCGATGGGCACTCCGTCCTGCCAGTGGATTTTCAGGATACCGCCGCAGCCATGGGCGCGGAGGAAGCGGAAGAAGAAGAGCTGATCATGGCTGACGAAGTCGACCGCGACTTCGTGCATCTCAGTGCCGATCAGGTCGCCATTGCCGCCGACCGGACGGTGCGGCGCATGGGTGGCGAACTGCACATGGTCACCCTCTACCCCGACGAGCAGGATGACACGCTCGCGAAGGGGCGCGAGCTTGCGCAGATGCTGGTGATGCCCGTCTGGGCGGCGGGGCCTGACGGCGTGGAACGCATGATCCTCACTGTGCTCACGGAAGTCACCGGCGGCATCGCGCTGCTCGTGCCCGTGCTGCTGGGCGGGCTGATCATCTTCGGCACGCTGCTTGGCTCGATCAGCGACCGCGAGAAGGAAATCTACACCTTCAGCGCGCTGGGCCTTTCGCCGCAGCACGTGGGCGTGTTGTTCTTCGCGGAAGCAGCGGTGTACGCCGTGGTCGGCGGGATGGGCGGACAGCTGCTCGCGCAGGTGGTGGCGCTCGTGCTCGGTTGGCTGCATAACGCGGGCATCATCACGATGACCGAGTCCATCAATTATTCTTCAACCAACGCGATGTTCGCCATCGGCGTGGTGATGGCGACCGTGCTGATCTCGGCGATCTATCCTGCCATGCGTGCGAGCAAGAGCGCCAACCCCGGCCTCGCCCGTGCGTGGCGGATGCCTCAGCCCGAGGGCGATCATCTGCACCTGGTGTTCCCCTTCACCGTGTCGGCCTATGACATCACGGGCGTCGTCAGCTTTCTGGCGGAGCACTTCCGACGACACGACGACGCGGGCCTGGGCAGCTTTGCGGCGAGCAACGTATCCATCGGCCGAGATGCCGATGGCAACCTGCAACTGTCCGCCGAACTGGCGCTGGCGCCGTTCGATCTGGGTGTGACGCAGCACATGAAGCTGGCTGCCAAGCCCTCGGACATCGAGGGCGTGGACGAGGTCGCCATTGACGCCGACCGCCTCAGCGGGGCGCGCGGCGACTGGATTCGCGCCAATCGAGTGTTCATGGCGGACCTTCGCAAGCAGTTCCTGCTCTGGCGTACGTTGAGCAACGAAATGATCGAGCAGTACCGGATGCAGACGATGACGGCGTTGGAAGATGTCGACGCCGAGGCGGTCGCGCAGCGTGAAGAAGCGTCTTCCGCGGGATCGCAGTCGGGGCAAGGTTCGCCTTTGATGTAGCTTCTCGTTTTGCTCGCGTATGCGGGTGACGCGATGTTGTTTTCGATTCATGACCTGTCGGTTAAAGCAATCCCTGAACGGACGGTGGAATGAGCAAGCAGGCCAAGCCGAAACGAGTAGACCGCGAGCTGGAAGAGTTTCGCTCGCTGATGACGCCGCCCTCGAAGTTCGAGGACGGGTTTACATGGGCGGCGTTCTTCGGCGCGATCTTCGTCGCGCTGCTGATGGTGCCCGGCGCGATCTACATGACGCTGATCGCCGGCGTGGGTACGGTGAGCACCGCTGCGCAGTGGGTGACGGTCATCCTCTTCATCGAGGTGGCCCGGCGCGCCAACAAGTCGCTGCGCAAGGCCGAGATTTTCACGCTCTTCTATCTGTCCGGCGGGGTGATGGCTGCCGCGTCGGCCGTGCAGGGCGGGTTCCACGGCGGCATGCACGCCATCTGGTCGCAGTTCTACGTGCAGTCCAGCGCCGCAGCGGCAGCGGGCATCACCGAGCATATTCCCGACTGGGTCGCGCCCAGCGACCCGGAGGTGCTCGATCAGCGGAACATGCTGATGTGGGAATGGTTGCCCGCGCTCGGGCTGGTCTCGTTCACCATGCTCATCGGCCGAATCGACAACATGGTGCTCGGCTACGGGCTGTTTCGCCTGACAAGCGACCTGGAAAAATTGCCCTTCCCCATGGCGCCGGTGCAGGCGCAGGGGATCATGGCCCTTTCCGAAGAGCAGGAGGAAGAGTCGCGTTCCGTGCAGCTTGACGACACGGAGCATACCGACGAAGACGAAGCCGCAGGCGAGGCCGGCGGCGACGCTGCGGGCAGGTGGCGATGGCGCGTCTTTTCCATCGGGGCGGTTATTGGCCTGGCGTTCGGCCTGGTCTACCTGGGCCTGCCGACCGTCACCGGCGCGCTGCTCGGCGAGCCAATCACCATCATCCCCATCCCGTTCATCGACTACACCGCCGACACCGCCAACCTCCTGCCTGCCGTCGCGGTCGCGCTGGCAATCGACCTTGGACAGGTCATCATGGGCATGGTGCTGCCGTTCTGGGCGATGGTTGGCAGCTTCGTCGGCCTGCTGGTGACGTTCGTGCTCAACCCCGTTCTCTACGCGGGCACTGCGCACTGGCTGCCCGACTGGATTCCCGTGCTGGGCACGTACGACGGCGGCACGCTCACGCAGTGGAGCCCCGGCGACAACATGCAGGAGACGTTCTACAAGAACAACATCGACTTCTACTTCAGCTTCTCGATCGGCATTGGCATGGCGATCGCGGTTGCGGGCATCTGGTCGGTGGCATGGAGTCTGGCACGCATCCGCAAGGAACGGCAGCTTGGCGGCACGGACATGGAAAGCGAACTCTACGCCGTGCCCGAAGGCCGAGGCGATATCCGCACATGGTTCATCTTCCTGACCTACTTCATCGTTACCGCTATGTACATCGGCGTGTCGATGTGGCTGCTGTGGATCACTGATGAGCATGGGCAGGGGTGGCATTGGGGCGTGTTCGCCGTCATGGTTTTCTACTCCATGATTTACACCCCGTTGATCAGTTACGTCACCACACGACTTGAAGGTATCGCCGGCGAGGTGATCAACATCCCCTTCGTTCGCGAGGCGAGTTTCATCCTCTCCGGCTATCACGGCGTGGCGGTCTGGTTCCTCCCCGTGCCGCAGCACAACTACAGCACGATGGCGGTGTTCTACCGCTCATGCGAACTGACGGGCACGAAATTCTGGTCGATCTGGAAGAGCGAAATTCTCCTGACGCCTATCGTGCTCATCGGCTCGCTGGCGTTCGCGCACTTCATCTGGCGGATGGGGCCGATCCCCGGCCCGACGTATCTCTACGCTCAGGAATGGTGGGAAGTGACCGCTGCTCAGCAATCGATCGTCTTCAGCTCCACGCTCGGCGGGTTTACCGAATTCGAGCAGGCGTTCAACACGTCGTACATCCTCTGGGGCTTGGTGATTGGCGGGGCGACGTTCGCCGCGTTTAACTGGATCGGCGCGCCAGTGTTCCTGGTCTACGGCATTGTCCGCGGCCTCGGGCAGACCCTGCCGTTCGCGGTCATCCCCCAGTTCATTGGGGCACTCATCGGCCGATACTACTTCCAGAAAAAGCTCGGGCTGATGTGGCGACAGTACATCCCCGTTGTCGCGGCCGGCTTTTCGTGTGGCATGGGCCTTGTCGCGACGCTGGGCATCGGCTTTACGTTCCTCGCCAAGAGTGTGTTTGAGCTGCCTTATTAATCGCTGATCGCTAATGGCTGATTGCTGATTGAAATCGACGGCAGGCTGATAAGCAATCAGCCATTAAAAATTAGAAATCGGACACTCCATGACCCAACTCGACACCAGCAACCTCAACACCATCAACCGCGGCGATCGGCTGATTACCGTCAACGGCGTGTCGAAGATCTACAACCTCAAGAAGCAGAAGGTCTACGCGCTGAACAACGTCAGCCTCGAGATCTTCCGCTCGGAGTACCTCTCGATCATGGGGCCGTCGGGATCTGGCAAGTCGACACTGTTCAACATCGTCGGCGCACTGGACCGGCCGAGCGAAGGCAACGTGGCCATCGGCCCGCTGGACCTGACGAAGCTTTCATCTCGCCAACTCGCGTTCGTCCGTTGCACGTACATCGGCTATATCTTCCAGGCTTACAATCTCATCCCCTCGCTGACCGCGCTGCGGAACGTCGCGCTGCCGCGCATTTTCACCGGCGAGCCGCCGAAGCAGGCGGAGGAGGCGGCCGCGAAACGTCTGGAACAGGTGGGCCTGGCTCACCGCCTCGACCATCGGCCTGACGAATTGTCCGGTGGCCAACAGCAGCGTGTTGCTATCGCCCGCGCGCTGGTCAACGATCCAACCATCATCCTGGCGGACGAACCGACCGCCAACCTCGACCTGAACACCGGCGGGGAGATCATCACCATCCTCAAGGATCTTTCCTCCAAGGAAGGCGTGACGATCATCACCGCAACGCACGACCACAAGATGCTCGCCAACTCCGATCGCGTGCTCTGGATCAAGGACGGTCAGGTTGACAAGATTCAGACGGCCGACGAACTGGAGATCGAAGAAGGCGACATCTCCGTCGGCGGCGAGTCGATGGAGTAAACCTCAGCCGCGAAGCGAAGCGGAGCGTGCTCCGTGCCTGATCGACATGCGGGCCAGCAGCACGAACCAGGATTAAGATTAAGATTAGGGGCAGGACGCGGATCGCGCTTTACTGCGTTTGCGGCGAACGGCAACGGTGTGCGCTTGACCGCGACGTAACGGGGCCCGAATATCTTCATGCATTATGGCTGACCAAAATCAGGACAACATCACTGCGCAGGTGCTCGTCGTCGACGACGAGCCCGATCATGCCGAGGTCATGGCCGAGGCTTTGCGACGCATGGGACACGTCTGCACGCTGGTGCACGACCTCGACGCCGCGAAGGATGAGCTGACGCATGGCCAGTTCGATTTGGTCGTCACCGACCTGGTCATGGACACCGAACGCGACGGCATGGAAGTGCTCGCCACCGCGCGTCAGCACCAACCCAATGCCGAGACCGTGCTCGTCACCGCCCACGGCGACGTGCCCACCGCCAAGGCGGCCATCAAGGGCGGTGCCTACGACTTCATTGAAAAGCCGCTCGACCTCGACGTGTTCCGCACGTTGTGCACCCACGCGATCCAGGCAGTCGGGCTGCGCGGTGAAAACACACAACTGCGCGAACGCCTCGACGAGCAATATGGCTTTGAAGGCATCATCGGCAACAGCCAACCGATGCGCCAGCTCATCACGCGCATGAAGCAGGTCGCGCCAAGCCCCATCCCCGTGCTCATCACCGGCGAGTCGGGCACGGGCAAGGAACTGGTCGCCCAGGCGATCCACAACAACTCCAAGCGCGCCAAGAAACAGTTCGTCCCGCTGAACTGTGCTGGCTTGAGTGAGTCAATCCTCGAAGACGAACTGTTCGGCCACGTGCGCGGTGCGTTCACCGGCGCGGAGCGAGATCGCGAAGGTCGATTCGAATACGCCCACGGCGGCACGCTTTTCCTCGATGAAGTCGGCGACATGCCGCTGACCATGCAGGCGAAGCTGCTGCGCGTGCTGGAAAGTGGCGAGGTCGTTCGCCTGGGCGCCAATGCGACGCGACACGTGGACGTGCGTCTGATCTCCGCGACGAACCACGACCTCAAAGCGTTGGTGAAGGAAGGCAAGTTTCGCGAGGACCTTTATTTTCGCATTGCCGGGGCGGAGTTGAAGCTGCCGCCGCTGCGCGAACGTCGCGATGACATTCCGATGCTGGTGCGTCATTACGTGCTTAAGTTCAGCAAGGAGATGGACCGCGAGCCCGCGGGCCCGCCGGAGGTGGCGGAGGATGTGATGATGACGCTGATGCAGGCGCCGTGGCCGGGCAATGTGCGTCAGCTCATGAACGCGGTGCAGAACATGCTGGTGATTGCCGAGGGTGATCGGATCGAGCCGAGGCATTTGCCGCCCGACCTTCGCGGCAGCGAATCGCCGCAGGTGGCAGGGTTGCTGCCTGACCCGAGTACGATGAACCTGGAGCAGATTGAGAAGCGGGCCATCCGCAACGCCCTGCGCATCAACCACGGCAACCGCGAAGCCGCGGCGAAGATGCTCGGCATCGGCGAGCGGACGCTGTATCGGAAGTTGAAAGAGTACGGGCTGAAGTAATGGCGATGCCGCCGGGATCGAACTGTCCATGAAATACCGCATCGGCCACGGCTTTGACCTGCATCGCCTCGAGCCCGACTTGCCGCTGATCGTCGGCGGCGAACAGCTGGCGCATGATCGCGGCTGCGCGGCGCATTCCGATGGCGATGTCGTGTATCACGCGGTGACGGACGCGGTGCTCGGGGCGCTGGGGCAGGAAGATATCGGCCAGTTGTTTCCGGATACCGACGCCGAGTGGAAGGGGGCGGATTCGCGCATCTTTGTTGAGGAAGCTGCGAAGCGGATGCGCGATGCGGGGTATGCGATCGGCAATCTGGATGTGACGGTGATTCTCCAACGACCGAAGCTTGGGCCCCACAAAATGGCGATTCGTGAAAACCTCGCTGAGTTGCTCGGCTGTGCCGTGGAGCAGGTCAACCTCAAGGGCAAGACGCATGAGAAGGTCGACGCGCTGGGCGAAAACCGGGCGATCGCGTGTCACGTGGTTGTGCTGTTGAAACGGGAGGCGGACGGGGCGGGGGACTCAGCGTGACAGCGTTTCGTGTGTTTCCGCGTCGGCTTCGTCGGAGGCAGGTGGCGGGGGAGTGGTTCTTGGTCGTGGCGGGGGGTACTTTTCGCCGGTGGTTTTTTCCCACTTGCCATGTCGTCGGCTCATGGGCATGCCGGAGAATTCGCTTCGGCAGCGGTAGCAGACCAGCACACGGCGGGTGAAGAAGTAGATCGCCACATCGACCGCCCCGACCAGCACGAGGATGAGCACTGCGAGTCCGACTTCGCCGATGCCCAGCAGCACCATGGCGACCACCGCCGCGAGGATGATCAGCACGAAACCGGTGACTTGCGGCATTTGCTTGCGTAGGAAAAGATCCGGGCAGCCACACACCGGGCAGCGGCGGAGGTGTCGCTCGTCGTCGAGGGCGCGGTCCCAGTCGAGATGCGCTTTAGACCCGCCGACTGCGTTGGGCGGGCGTACGACCGCTGGCGGATCTTCCAGATCGACATACACGGTGAATAGCCGATCTCGTTGCTCGTTGCGAAGGTCGATTCGCATATCATCCGGGTCCGGCTGAAACTACAAAGATGTGGGAGGCCTTCCATGGACCAGCATACCAACATCGGCCCGCTGACGCGCGACCAGGTTCGGGAATTGGACCGCCTGGCGATCGAGTCGCTGGGCATTCCCGGCATTGTGCTGATGGAGAACGCGGCGGCGGGCGCTGCGGCCGAGCTGCGAGCCCGGCTCGGCCGACGTGCGAAGGCCGCGATTCTCTGCGGCGGGGGTAACAATGCAGGCGACGGCTATGCCATGGCCCGCCACCTGCACAACCACGGCCACGGCGTGACCCTCTACGCCCTGAAAGACCCGGCGAAGCTCACCGGCGACGCGGCAACGAACCACGCGATCTGTCAGCGCATGGGTCTGCCGATCGAGCAGCTGGCGGATGCCGGGGCCATCGAAGCCGCGGCGGATCGTTGGGCCGAGGCCGACGCGGTGGTGGACGCGCTGCTGGGCACGGGCTTCGCGGGCGAGGTGCGGGAGCCGCAGGCGACGGCGATTCGACTGCTGAACGCGATGAGCGGGCCGACGGTGCTGGCGGTGGACGTGCCGTCGGGCCTGGACTGTCAGACCGGTGAGGCGGCGGAGGCGTGCGTGCGGGCGGATGTGACAGCGACGTTCGTGGCCAGGAAGACGGGGTTTGACGTCGCGGAGGCTCGGCGGTGGCTTGGGGAGGTGGTGGTGGTGGGCATCGGGGCGCCGCCTGAGCTGGTCGAACGGGTGCGTCGGAGCTAGCCGTGCATTTGCCCCGACGGGCAAGAACGGCTAAAAATGTCGTTTCTGCTGTACCGTCGCGGGCCAGTGCCAGGCGGACGTGCATCAATATCCTGAACGCAGCCCCGAACGCGGCAAAATCTCATGAGCGCCCAGTTTTTCGTCAGCATTGTGACCATCACCATCGTCGTGCACGTGATCCTGATCGCGTGTGCGTATCTGATCTTCGCCGAGCGCAAGGTCGCCGCGTGGACGCAGGACCGCATCGGCCCGAACCGGACGAACCTCTCGTTCGGCCTGCACGATATCTGGGACCGCGTCGGGCTCGGCGGGATCATGCGCCGCATGCACTGGGGGCTGGGGCAGGCGCTGGCGGACGGCTTGAAGCTGCTGGTGAAGGAAGACTACAACCCGCCACACGTGGACAAGGTGCTGTTTTTCCTGGCTCCCGCGCTGGCGGTCGTGCCTGCGTTGATCGCCTGGGCGGTCATCCCCTGGGGCGGGGTGTACTACTTCCCGGGCCTGACGTTGCCGATCCTCGGCGAGATCGAGGCCGGGCTGGTCAGCGTCACCGTCGCACCGATCAACATCGGCGTCGTGTTCATCCTCGCGATCTCCTCACTGGCGGTGTACGGCGTCGTGCTCGCCGGCTACGCCTCGAACAACAAGTATTCCTTCCTCGGCAGCCTGCGGGCGACCGCCCAGATGCTCAGCTACGAAATCCCCATGGGTGCGATCGTGCTGATCATGATCCTGACCTACGCGACCACCGACGCGGGGCTGATGACCAACCTTCAGGGCACGGGCACGTGGGGCATCTTCCTGCACCCGCTGCTGGCGATCCTGTTTTTCGTGTGCATCCTGGCTGAGACCAACCGCGCTCCGTTCGACCTTGCGGAGGCGGAGCAGGAACTGGTCGGCGGCTTCCACACCGAGTACAGCTCGATGAAGTGGGCGCTGTTCTTCCTGGCCGAGTACATGCACATGGTGACCGGCTGTGCGTTTTTCGTGCTGCTGTTCCTCGGCGGATGGGACCTGCTGCCGTTCATGGCGGTGCTGCCGGTGGTGACGGAGAGTATCTTCGTCGTGCTGCTGAAGGCGGGCGTTTTCGCGGGCAAGATCTTCCTGCTGCTGATGGTGATGATGTGGATTCGCTGGACGCTGCCGCGGCTGCGGTTTGACCAGTTGATGACGCTGGCGTGGCGGGCGCTGATTCCGATGGTGATCATCATGCTGCTGCTCACGGGCGCGCTGGTGTTTGCCAACAACACGATGGCGGACGGCCTGCCGCTGTTCGGGCTGTGGCTGTTCGTGGCGAACGTGGTGGTGGGGCTGGCGACGATGTTCCTCGGGCCGAAGCTGCCGCAGGGTCCGTCGATGAACCGCCGGGTTCGGCTGGAAGGTTCGCGGTTCTATCCGCCGCTGCCGGAGTCGGATGAGACGTCGGCCGAGCGCGAGACGATGGCGAGTGTGTGACGCGAGCACGCCGGGCACGGGCGTTTGGGGCGGTGCATATTGAAGATTTGAATTGATGAGCCCGGAACACCCGTTCCGGGCTTTATCATGTGGGGTGAGCGTGCCATGACTCAGGCTTCCGCATCCAACCCGATCATTGACCCGGCGGTGCTCGATGTGCTGCTGTCGGCCGAGGGGCCGATGGGTGTCGAGGCGGTGGCGCTGCGGTGCGGGCTGTCGGTAAAGCAGGCGATGGCGGAACTGGCGAGGCTGCGGGCGGCGGGGTGCGAGTTGGACGAGCATCCGCAGCATGGCGTGACGCTGACGGAGGCGGGGCTGAGCACGTGGCAGGACTATCTCGCGTGGCGGCTGGGGGCGGGGCGGCATGTGGCGGTGTATCGGCAGACAGGCAGCACGCAGGACGTTTGCCGGGGCTTGATCGCGGCGTACGGCCGATCGGCAGACGGCGCGCTGGTGGTGGCGGAGCAGCAGTCAGCCGGTCGCGGTCGACTGGGTCGGCGGTGGGTGGCGCCGGCGGGGGCGGGGCTGGCGTTCAGCCGAGTGTACGTGGGCGACGACGAGGCGACGGTGGATCGGCTGATGTTCGCGACGGCGGTGGCGGTGGCGGAGGCGTTGGAGCGGGCGTTGGGTGGGAAGGCGGCAGTGGGGATCAAGTGGCCTAACGATGTGTGTGTGGATGGGCGGAAGCTGGCGGGCGTGCTGGTGGAGGCCGAGCCGACGGCGGCGGTGATCGGTGTGGGGGTGAACACGCATCTGCAAGCGGACGACTTGCCGAGCGATGAGCCGACGCTGCGCGAGCGGGTGACGAGCCTGGCGATGCTGGGCGTGCGGACGCATCGGCTGGCGGTGCTGGCGGCGGTGGTGTTGGCGATTGATGAGGCGTTGCAGCGCACGCCGGTGTCGGTCTTGCTTGAGCGATGGCGGCAGCGGTGCACGATGTTGCACCAGCGTGTGTCGCTGCTGAGCGACGGTCGGCCGGTGACGGGGCAGGTACTCGACCTGGACGCACACGCCGGGCTGATCGTGCGTCGCGATACGGGTGAGATTGTGCACCTGCCCGCTGCGACGACGACGGTGGTGTGATATTGAGTTGCCCATCAACCATGGACTGTGTGTATGAGGCTGACAACGCCGACGGATTGAATCCGTGGGCTTCCAGCGCACCCGAGATTCATGTCCATGCCGGATGAGAGGGTGATGGACATGAGGTGGCTTGTCGGGCTTGGCAGAGTGGGGCACGATGATGGCGTGATGGGGGAACTGCTGGTTTTTTCGTTGGCGAGTCGAATCGCGAGGATGGCCGATCTACGGTCAAGCGACGGGCTGCGAGCGAAGCAGTCCGAACGTGACACCCCTTGCCGTGCGAAGGAGCCTGACCATGCAAGCGAGCGAAATGATGACAACGTCGATTCACTGCTGCACGCCGACCACGCGCGTGGCCGACGCGGCGAAGAAGATGAAAGAACACGACATCGGCGCGATTCCGATTGTCGAAAGCGAATCACGGCGGAAGCTGATCGGCATGTTGACAGACCGCGACATCGTCGTGCGACTGGTGGCCGAGTCGATGAACCCGCTTGAATGTGATGTGGAAGACGCGATGACGGGACAGACATTTTCTGTTACGCCGGAGACGAGCGAAGAAGAGGTTTGTCAGTTGATGGAGGAGCATCAGGTTCGTCGCGTGCCGGTGGTGGACAACGAGGGCAATTGCCTGGGCATCATCAGCCAGGCGGACATCGCCCGCCGCGCGACGGAACACGAGACGGCCGAGTTGTTGAAGGACATTTCCCGGCCGAGTCGCGCTGCGTGAGACATGATGCGAGTTGCAGGGTGATGTGAGCCTCACCAGGTGTGCTGTCATGATCCGTCCCAATGCATCGCCTGCTGGTGACGACCGGCCTGTGGTGGTCGTCACCAGCAGCAGCGGATTGACAGGGCAGGCGGTCGTACGACGACTGGCGGCGCGTTGCCGCGTGCTCGGCCTGGGCCGGGTTGAGCCGACGACGTTGATCGAAGGCGTTGAGCACTTGCCGTGCGACATCACGGCCGAGCGATCGCTGGCGGAGGCGATGGCCTTGGTGCACCGGTTGGCTGGTGATCGACTGGCGAGCGTGGTGCATCTGGCGGAAGATCACGCCGGTGATGAAGCGGCTCGGCGAGTGTTTGAGCACGCTCGGCCGTTGGCGCCGAGGCAGTTTATCTACACCAGCACGATGCTCGTGCACGCGTCGTGTGAGCCGGGGCAGCGGATTGACGAGCATTGGCCCATCGAGCCGAGGGACGCGCGAGGCCGCTCCGCTGCGGCGGCTGAGCGGTGGCTGGGCGAGCATGGCGGGGCGACGCCGACGGTAACGCTCCGTCTGGCGGACTTGTACGACGACGTCTGCCACGCGCCGTCGCTGGCACGTCAGGTGCAGCGCATTTACGAACGGCAGATGTTGGCGGAGGTGTATCCGGGGAACGTAGCGCACGGCAGGGCGATGTTGCATCGCGATGATCTGGCCGAGGCGTTGGAGTGTGTGATCGGTCGACGGGATGCGCTGCCGGAGTATGGCGTGTTGCTGGTGGGCGAGCCGGAAACGCTCAGCTATGGCCGTATTCAACAACGGGTGGCGTGGCAGTTGTATGGGCAGGCGTGGACCACGCAGTCGATCCCCAAATCACGGGCGAAGGCGGGCGCGTGGGTGCGAGGCCGGGTGCCGGTGGGGGAAGAGCCGTTCGTCGTGGGGGAGGCGATCGACCATGTTGATGATCATTATTCGCTGGACATCTCGCGAGCGCAAGCCTGGCTGGATTGGCAGCCACGTCGTCGGCTGAGCGAGGCGCTGCGGACGATAGTTCAGATGCTGCAAGCCGATCCGGTAGCGTGGTATCGCGAGCACGGCCTGCCGATGCCCGGCTGGTTGGAGGAGTCCGCCCGGACCCGTTCGACCGCTTTGTTCCCTCCGCCGACAGGCGAATGAATGGCTGGCCCTGGCCGATCCCCGGCCTGGCACTTGCCAGTTTCGTCAAATTCCGTAGAATTCGCGAGCAAAGAGCGCCTCATCGGGAAATTCGTCATTTGCATGACATGACCCGAGTCCGATTACCCGCCAGCGTAGCTCAGTGGCAGAGCAGTGCTTTCGTAAAGCACAGGTCGCCGGTTCAAATCCGGCCGCTGGCTTTCTGTTATCTCTCGCAATGCTTCGTCATTACTGCCTAAAAAAGGGACGTCGCCTTTTTCAACTGCTCATCCTCAACTTTTCGTTACGCTCCGCTGGTACGGCCCATTAGCTCATGTTGCCATGCTTGGCCAGCATTTTGATCGGCCTGCGTATGAAGCTCGGCGAGCAGGCGGTTCGCAAGCTTTAATGATGGAGCCATGCGGACCGCAGTGCGCAGTGCCAGAACGGCCTGATCTGTTCGGCCTACGGCGGCCAACGATCGGCCGAGCGTTTCGTGCGCCTGTGGGTAATGGTGGACAAGGGCGACGACACGCAACGCATAGTCGACCGCCTCTTGCGGGCGTTGTTGAGCGAGCGCGATGAGAGCTAAGCCATGCATTGCCTCGGCGGAATCGCTCCGCAATTCGAGGGCCCGCCGATACGCTGTTTTCGCGGCCTCTAACTCGACGGCCTGGCGATGAGCGTGGCCCAACTGGATCGCGACTTCCGGCAGTGTTGAGGTGTGGCTTTGAAGCGATTGCAACAGCCTGGCCGCGTCGGCAGACTCCCCGCGTTGAAGGTGTATGCGAGCTTGCGTCAGCTTGACCATCGGGTGTGATCGAGTGTCAGGGCGCAGACGGTCGAGCGTGGCTTGACAGGCGTCGAGTTGCCCGAGTTTGAGGTGGCAGCGCACGATCTGCATGAGGAACGGGTCGGGGTCCAGGCCTTCAGTCTGGCTGAGTTCCTCCCATAGCGGAATGGCGCGTGCTGCCCGCTGGCTGTCGGACAGGGCGAGCGCGAGGTTCTTCTTCATGTCACGCACTGTACGATCGACGTTCGCCTGCGCGTCGTCGGACAGCGGCTCCATGTAGCCGAGGTCGACGAGTTGCCGCAGCGCCTCGGCCTCTGCCAGTGGATCGACGCGCGTTTCGGGCGGATGCATCCCGTCGTTGCCGACGAGGGCGTCCCAGCTGAATATCTGTTCCGGCGTGGTCGGTTCGACAAAGGCCTCGACCCACGGTCGGCCGTCCATGTCCGCGCCGACCGGCAGGCCGAAGGCTGTTAGGATTGTGGGCGTGACGTCCAGCAATGTCGCCCCATACAGTGTTTCGTTCGCCTTGACGCCGGGCCCGCTCATGCACGCGATGCCGAACGGGCGATGCCACGTTTCAGGGTTGTGCATGCCGTTGGCGCTCGGCCTTGCGGCGTCGCTGTGAAAGCCATGATCGCTGACCAGCATTACCAATGTATCTTCGCCGGCGTGATGCAGCAGCGTGGCGAGCATCATGTCATGCAACTGGTAGCAGCGGTCGATCACTTCGCCATAGATCAACGCATCCTGCTCCGACACTCCGTCCATCCGCGGCGCGCGATACGGCATGAACACGTGGCCGAACTGGTCGATGCCTTCGTAGTAAACGGCGGCGAAGTCCCACTCGCGACTGCTCATCAGCCGACAGGCCGACGCATGCACCGTTGTCATCTGTGCAATCAGGCGAGCCAGCTTCGCAAGGCGATCGTCTTTCGTCTGATCAATCATTGCCGCACGCGGGATGAAGCTGGTCAGCGTGGCGACGTCCAGCATGTCGGGTGTGACGATTAATCGTTCGAGATCTTCCGCCAGGTCGGCCGGGTGAAATGTTCCCGGTAGCATGTTGCGCTGCGCCGGCGGGATGCCGGAAGCGGCGGCGTATCGGTCGGACACGACCGCGCCGCGAATCGGCTCGGCAGGGTAACTGGCGAACCAGTTGACGACAATGGACGACAGGTCATGCTGTGAGAGGATGTTCCAGATGGCCTTGCAGCGACGACTCGTGCTGGTGACCGGGCGGACACCCTGACCGTCGGGCGTGGGCTCGGCGAAGCCGTGGATGCCATGCTTGTCGGCCCGCTTGCCGGTGGCGATAGAGTTCCACAGCATCGGCGAAAGGAT
Organism: Phycisphaerales bacterium AB-hyl4; assembly: GCA_041821185.1. Classification (NCBI taxonomy): domain Bacteria; kingdom Pseudomonadati; phylum Planctomycetota; class Phycisphaerae; order Phycisphaerales; family Phycisphaeraceae; genus Natronomicrosphaera; species Natronomicrosphaera hydrolytica. The sequence goes on from JBGUBD010000021.1 coordinate 25,632, forward strand.
CGGCCGAATGGTGGCAAGGTTGCCCGACGTGCCCGCTTGAATCAAGCGAGCGAGCGTGGGCATGCGCCCCTGGTCGATCAACGGCCGAATGATCTGCCAGTCGGCCGCATCCCAGCCGACAAGCAACACACGACTGGCTTTGCGTTCACTCATGATTCGGTTCACCTTTGCATCAGGATGTTCGTCGACGCATGACAAGACTGATCGCCCCGCCGAGCATTGCCACGAGACTTGTCGGTTCAGGGATGGGCACAAACTCGAAGTTCGTGATGACGATTTCAATCGAGTCGTTCGTAGCCGGCGCATTGCCCTGGAACAGCCAGAGATTCATGTGTACCCGTTCACCGCTTGGCACGGGGATGTCGCTGCCGGTGTACGTCCATTCGTGAATGAGGTGCGATGCTGGCGGGTTGCTGCCGTAGTGGCCGTGATGGCTTTGCCATTCGATCGCGTCAGGCGTCCAGTTGAAGCGATGGGTTGAATGGTTGCCTGTAAGGTTGAGGTCGAACGTTTCGGTATTGCCCGGCGTGGCGGCGGGCTGTGTGACATAGTTGCCCGCCGGATTGTTCGCATTGCCCCATCGCGCAAACTCGATGTCGATTTCGTTCTCATCGTCGAGATAGGTAAACAGGCCGAGCGTGACGTTGGGGTCGAGTTGTTCGACGTCGCTTGCCAGTTGGAAGCGATACTCGCCGTAGCCGAACGTTTCGGTCGAGACAACTTCCGCGGCGTACCACATGCTTCCGACGCGGCGGAGTTGCAGGTGCAAGTGTCCCTGGTCATCCACCCAGACGCTTTCGGTGCTGGCAGACCAGTTGTTCGGGCCAGGCCCGCCGTAGCCGGAGCGGACCGTCCAGTTGCGGCCTGCGAACTCGATCTCGCGGGCGAAGGTGACGTTGGCGAATGCGCCAAGCACCAGGCCGACGAACAGGCAGATGAACATTGGTTGCATTGGATCGCTCCATATAACGCGAACCGCCGCCGCCGCTCGCGACAGCAGGCCACACGTCTGGACAACGAACAAAGGAAGGGCCGCGACGATCATTGGGGCAAATCACGCCGCGGCCCATTGCTGATCAAGCCGGTTGGTCACGCGACTTGCCTGCGACGACGGAACGCCAGCGCGCCGGCGCCCGCGGCGAGCAATGCCAGCGACCCCGGCTCGGGAATCGCACCGGCCTCGATCGCAGTGTTGGGCGTTTCTTCGTAGGCGAACGACTTGAGCGTGACGGTCAGCCCCGCCCCTTCGCCGGTGATGTCCACTTCAAGCCAGCCGAAGCGCACATCACCTTCGCCGATGTCCCACTGCACACCGACGTAGCCGCCCGTGCCGACGAAGTTGTAAGCGTTCAGTGCGGCGAGATTCGCGCCGCTGGCAAACGAGGCACCCGGTCCGATCGACTCGCCTGCCTGGAAAGCAAAGACGTAGTAATCGCCATCACTGGTGAGCACCTTGCTGTCCTGCTGGCCGAGGTTGTAAGGATTGACGCGGATGCTTGAATTGAATGCCGAGATGGCGAACTCGTTGCGGTCATCGCCGTTGAGGTTGATGTAGATCGGCCCTTCACCTTGGCCGATGGTGACATCGTCAATGTCGGTGAAGATGATCGCCGCGTCGGCCGCCTGCCCGACAGCGAACGCGCCCAATCCCGCCGCTGCGGAATAGGCCAACAAGTGACGGTTAACCGATACGCCTGTCTTTACTTTCTGAGACATGAGACTCTCCTTCCAAGGGTTATGCAGACCATGTTTCGAAACGCATTGCAAATTCATCAGCATGTGGCCGACGCAAGCCGACCATCCGATCCATATTCATCCCCGGCCGAGGGCGACGCCATCAGTTGACGTGTCCGACGTCGAAGCCTGACTGTGCGGCAGGTCCATCCGTGGCGCGAGCGCCAGCCAGTCGGCGAGCCCCTCGGCAAGCCTCGGCTCAAGGCCGGCCCGCATTGTTCGCCACACGCCAAGCCGATGCAGAAACCCATCGAAGCTGCGCCCGTACCGCGGCGACCACAACGCTTCGCTGAACGCGGCCAGTCGAGGCAGCAGATGCTCAAACAGTTTCGCTTCCGTGGGCACAAACTCGGTCCACATCGCCATCTCGCTGCCCAGCACGCGATCGTGCAGTTGCGCGTCCAGCCCGTCGGGGATCGGTTCGAAGTGATACGCCTTTTCCAACGGCAGCACGATCATCCAGTCCGGCTTCTCGCACGCGACCGCTTCCGACCACGGGTAGTCCAGGTACACCCATTCATGATTCGAGTTGATCGTGCGATGCCCCAACATCGCGGCCTTCGCCGACTGCCCCGGATGCCAGCCTTGCACGATCTGTCCGCTCGGCATACCCGGGCCGAGGTTGTCGGCCCACACGATCGTTTCAAGCGGCAGTTTGGCCTGCACACGCTCGGTGATCTGCTTCATGAACCACGTCTGCAAGTCCGCTTCGTTGGCGATGCCATGGGTCTTCATTGCTTGTTGGCAATGTGGGCACTGTTCCCACAAGCCCGCCGGCCGTTCGTCGCCGCCGAGGTGGATATAAGGCGAGCGAAACATCGACGCGACCTCGTCAATCACGTTCAACAGAAACTGCTCGACCTCCGGCTTCCCCGCGCAAAAGACACGTCGGCCAGCCTTCGCCGTGTACGCATCCCAGCCGCGGCCACCCACCGGAATCGCCTCGCCCGAGCAGGACAACGACGGGTAAGCCACCAGCGCCGCATTGCAGTGGGCCGGCATCTCCACCTCGGGCACTACGATCACGCCACGGTCGGCCGCGTAGCTTTCCACCGCCGCAACGTCGGCCCGCGTGTAATAGCCACCCTCGCGATCCGCCCCCGACCCCCGCCACGCCGCCACCTCCGTCAGTCGCGGGTAACGCTCGATCTCAAGCCGCCAACCTTCATCATCACAAAGGTGCCAATGCAGTCGGTTCAACTTCAGCGACGCCAACAAATCGATCACCCGCTTGATCGTGCTCACCGACTGAAAGTGTCGGCTAGAATCAAGCATCAGCCCCCGCCAGGCGAACCGCGGTGTGTCTTCAATACGACAACAGCACAACGCACGCACATGATGCCGCGATCCGTCCCACTTCAACAGTTGCCCGAGTGTCGTCAGGCCGTACTGCAACCCCGCCGCAGCGCCAGCTTCAATCAGCACATCGGTTTCGCTCACTGTCAGGCGATACGACTCGGCGGTTTCATCCTTCCTTAACGCGACCAGCGACAAGCGCACCGTCGGCCGACCGTTGCCCGCGGCACCGTCGGCGATCGCCGTCAACCCTGTTTGCTGCGCCGCCCAGTCGACCAACGCATCTCGCTCACGTGAGGTCAGCCCCCGCTCCGCCGCGGTGTCCATTGCCATGCCGAACGCCGACCCCAAAGCAAGCGTGCCGCTTGCGGGCTTGTATGCCTTCGGGATCGGGATCAATTCCATTCTCATGCCGCACACTTCCGTGGCAACGCTTGAGCTGCCGTAAGCCAATCAACTTTGTGAACGCACTTCAACCGACCAGCACAGCGTCTGCCTCCGGATCGGTCAGCACGCCGTCGGCTCCAAGCAGTCGCCGATTGATCGCCACCAGCGCCGCGCCCATCGTCACACCTTGACTCAGTAACTCGCCCGAGCGGAACGCCACCGTCCGACCAGCCACCGGAATCGCATCCCGACGAACCTGCTCGGCGATCAACGCGAGCATCCCCCGGTTCGCGATCTGCACATTGCCCACAAACACCACCAGTTCCGGGTCGATCAGGTCGACGATCGCCGCGAGCATCGTGCTCAACCGATGCGACAGCTTGCTCAGGCCTTCCGTCAGTTCACCCTCGGGCTTCGCCATTTCAAGCAGGTCGCGTGCCGACAGGAGCACGTCGCTTGGCCGATCGATCAGGTTGTCAATCTCGCCCGCCGCGAAGTGGGCTCCGCGATACAACTGCCCGCCGAGCACGAAGGTCGCGCCAATGCCTCGCATCGCGTATGACGAGCCGTCCTCTTCGCTGTTGACCAGAAAGTAGACCGCATTGTTCGCCCCGACACCGCTGCCGATGCACGACTCGGCATAGGCAGCGAGGTTGGCGTCATTGTCGATATTCACCGGCACGCCGAACACACTTTCGATCGCCGCTGCCAGTTCGAATGACTCGACATTGAACCATCGCGATCGGAGCACCACGCCACGTTTCGGGTCGACAATGCCGGGCACGCCTACGCCGATGCCCAGCAGCCGGGCCCGCGACTGGCTTGCCCGCTTCAACCAAGCCTCGACGCGCGTGTGCAGCATTTCGGGCACGATGGAAACATCGCGGCCGAGGGTAATTCGATCGCGATCGATCACCTCGCCCGCCGCGTCGACATACACCAGCGAAGCGCTGTCGCCTTCCAGGCTCACGCCGACGAACCAACCGAAGTCGGGGTTGATTTCGATCAGTTCCTGCTTTTTGCCCACCCCGCCGCCGACGCGTTTGCCGACGGTGCGGATGATGTTCAACTCCAGCAGATCGCGAGCGATGTAGGTCAACGTCGAGCTGCGCAGTTGCGTCAGTTCCGAAAGCTGACGTCGCGAGAGTTGGCCATGCTGACGAAGCAGACGAATGACCAGCTCGCGATTTCGCTGGCCGGCGGTGGCCTGATTCGAGCCCAGTCCGTCGGGCGTGTGGTGGGGGACCATCATGATCGATTTCCAAAGCTGCGAAGGTGAAAAGCCTGTCGGCGTGTTCTGGGAAATTAGTTGCTGCCGTCCCATGTGATCAAATCAACCGTAATCTCCTCGGGTTGCATTGAACTGGCATGGCCATCCATGAACAACAGGTTTCCAGCGCCGCCAGCATGACGCAACGGATCAGGGAGCATCGCAAGAAAATCACGGTCAAAGCGATAGTGCACAAATTCAGGTGCACTGGCGACGCGCGGCGCGTTGCTGTCCCAGAGCATGATGTTGGAAGAGGGGTTGCGAATCACCGACGAACGTTCGCTTCGCCAGTTGCGGTCGTCGTTTTGATCCATCCCGGCTCGGTTGCCGCCCATTGCGATCCAGCCACCGCTGGGGCCATTCGTGAAATGGTCGAAGTTCAGCGCATAACTGCCGCCACGTTCAACTTTGTAGAACGCATAGTCAAGCGGCGCCGGTGCACCATAGGGCTCCGCGTCGTCCGGACACACCAGCAGCGACTGCCCAACCTCAGTCATGCTTGACGGGCTGTTGGTCGCCTCCGGATAGCGGCTCGCCAAGAACCAGGGCCAGAGATTGTCATTGACAATCGGCGTGAACAGGTAGTCGTCCTGATCACCAAGGTGGATCTGATGCACAATGCCCAACTGCCGCTGCTGGCCGAGGCAGACCATGGCGCGAGCAGCTGCCCGCGCCTGCTGCAACGCAGGCAGCAGGAGCCCGATCAGCAGGGAAATGATGCTTATCACCACCAAAAGCTCAATCAATGTAAATGCTTGTCGGCGGTTCATGGAAGTACCTCAATTCCCTCTATTGAGAGGATTTTTATGGGATAAAACAAAACGGCACCTTCAATGGCAGATTTGAACAAACATCAATTTACCCAACTTGGAACCCCTGTCAATAGTTATTTCAAACAAAGAGATAATTATTGACAGGCCGCCAGCCGACCGCTATTTTGGCTTCCATGAAAAACAACCCTTCTGTCCTGGCACGCGGCGTACGAATTGCCCTGATCGTCCTGTTCGCCAGCCTTGCCGGGCCTATGGCATACGGGGCCCAGATGAACAGTGACGCCACTCAGCCACCTGCTCAGCCGACGGGCATCCAGGGACTCTGGGTCTGGCAGGAGCAATGGGTCGCGGACGAGGCCGAGCAGGATCGGTTGATCGAGTTCTGCCGACAGTACGGCTTCAACATGCTCATGGTGCAGATTCACCTCGACGGCGGCGGCGGCCCTTCGCCTGCCCTCAAGTATCCCGACCAGCTCGCCGAGCTGATTCGCAAGGCCGCGGAGCATGGCATCGCTGTCGAAGCACTGGAAGGCGGCCCCGAACAAGCTTTGAAAGAAAATCACGACCACACGCTGGCGATCCTCGATGCCATCATCGCCTTCGACAGTACGTTGCCCGAGGACGCCCGCCTCACCGGCGTGCACTACGACATCGAGCCTTACGTCCTGCCTGCCTGGCAGGACCTCGACGACCGCCGACAGATCATGCTCGGCCTCGCGCAGTTCTTCGCCAAGGCCCGCGAACGCATTGACGAACACGCGCCGCATCTCACCCTCGCCGCTGACATCCCATTCTGGTACGACAACCTCGGCGAAGACGGCGAAGTCGAATTTGCCGGCCAGACCAAAAACATTCACCAGCACATTCAGGACATCTGCGACTACATCGGCATCATGTCCTACCGTCGCGACGCGACCGGCCCCAACTCCGTGGCCGAGCACGTTGAAACGGAAATGGCTTACGCCGAGCAGATTGGCAAGTGGGTCCTGCCCGCCCTGGAGACGGTCGAACTGACCGACACGCCGCAAATCACGTTCTTCGGCGAGTCGCCCGAATCGTTCTGGCAAACGCACAACGCGGTCCGCGAGCATTTCGCCGACCGGCCCGGGTTCGGCGGCATGCTGACGCATTCCTACCGATCGCTGCGTGAACTGTTGGAAGGCGATCAGGACTGAGCGTCGGCCTCGGCTGCCCGCGACCCGCCATCATGGAGGCAAATCGTGACGGACGCTTCATTCATTACCGTTGTTTCAGGGCTGCCGCGATCAGGCACGAGCCTGATGATGCAGATGCTCGCCGCGGGCGGCATTCCACCGCTGACTGACGATGAACGGGCGGCCGACGAAAGCAATCCCAAAGGCTATTACGAACTCACGCGAGTCCGGAAGCTCGCGGCCGACAGCACGTTTCTCGACGCCGCGGCCGGCCACGCCGTGAAAATCATCCATCGCCTCGTCACGCATCTGCCCGAGCGCCATCATTACCGCGTTATCCTGATGCGTCGCCCGATTGAAGAAGTCGTCGCCTCGCAGCGGGTCATGCTCGAACGCCTTACCAGACCAGGCGCCCGCCTGGCGGAAGATCGTCTTGCCGTCGTATTGGAGCAACAGCTTCAACAGACGCGACGGGTTCTGGTCCAGCAGTCGTTTGTGCAACTGCTGGAGGTCGACTATCACGCCATCCTCACGACCCCCGACCGGACAATTCAGGCGATCAATCATTTTCTCACCGGCCAATTGAACACAGCTGCCATGAAAGCCGTGGTCGACCCCAGGCTCTACCGGCAGCGACGCGATGCCATCGCCGTATGTTCATCAATTCCACTGGCATCTGTTCACGTACCGGGTACGGCGAACGACGATGAGCCAGCCGCAGGTCGGCAATGCGTCTAAGCGATGCAAGCCTGACTGAGGTGAAGTGCCTTTATCACGATCGTGACAATACGAGGCCGCCTTCGATCTCCGCCGGCACGCGCGACGACCTGTGCTTTGCCGTCGATGCGTTTGCGCAGGTTGAGCGCGAACTCGGACTATAGCCGCGGCCGTTGTATGCGTTCTCGCTGTTATCGAAGCGGTCGACGTTACTTGACTTCGCTGATCTTTACCGGCGCCCGATTTCGCGCGGAGAGCGTTGCCGCTTCGAGTACACGTTGCGTCTGGTAAGCGTCTTCGAAGTCGGCCATGGGCACTTCGAGCTTCCCGCCGCCGATCTGGTTGAACATGGTTGAGGCAAGGTTAATGAAGCCGTGCTCGTAGCCGAGGATGTGCGCGTCGGGCCACCACGCGTGCGCGAACGGGTGATGGTCGGCGTCGGTGACCATGATCCGCTGCCAGCCGTTGGTCTCGGCGTCACCCTGTGCGTTGTAGTACCAGAGCACGTTCATGTCTTCGAAGTTCCAGCGGATCGCGCCCTTTTCGCCGTGCACTTCGAGCTTGTTTTCGTTCTGACAGCCGATGGCCAGGCGGGTGGCTTCGAAACTCGCCGCCGCGCCGCCCTTGAAGCGGGCGAGGAACATGACCGTGTCGTCGACCGTGACTTTGCCCTTCTTCTTCGCAGCGCCGCCTTTGCCGCGGATGTTGCCGCCTTCATCGCCAGGCAACTCGCGCTGCTTGATGAAGGTCTCTTCGATCGCGCCGCTGACTTCGGTGATCTCTTCGCCGGTGACGAAACGGGCGGCGTCGATGGAGTGTGCGTTGAGATCGCCGTGCGCGCCGGAGCCGGCGAACTCCTTACGGAATCGCCAGACCAGCGGCGTCGCGGGCCCGCCCCAACCCTGAAGGTAGTTGGCGCGGACGTGATAGACCTGGCCGATCTTGCCATCCTGCACCAACTGCCGCGCCAGTGCCAGTGCCGGGCAACCGCGATAGCTGAACCAGACGAAGGTCTGGGCCTTGCTGCTGCGCTTGGCCTTCTTCGCGGCGTCACGCATTTCGCGGGCTTCGTCGAGCGTGGCGCTCAGCGGCTTTTCGCAGGCCACGTGCTTGCCGGCTTCCAGCGCTGCCAGGGCAATGTCTTTATGAAGATTGTTCGGCGTGCAGATGTCGATCAGGTCGATGGCATCGCTTTCCACCATGTCCTGCCAGCGGGTGGTGGTGTTGGCCCAGCCCCAACGGTCGGCGAAGGCCTGCGTTCGGCCCGGATCGCGGCCGGCGGCGGTGTGCATCACCGGCTGCAATGGCAGGTCGAAAAACCGCCCGACCTTCAGGTAAGCGTTCGCGTGCGCCCGCCCCATGAATTGCGTGCCCACCAGCCCGACGTTGAGGTTCTTGCTCTTTGTCATGATCGCTCCCCTGCTATTGCGTGGCTCGAATGAATGGAATGACTGAAAAGTAGGTCGAGTTTAGCACTCGACGTCGGGCTGTGACAAGATTGCGGCACGTTCGCATGTTTGCGTTGCGGTGGCGATTTGTCCGCAAGGTTCGCCGCAGCGCCCGTTGTGGGATATAATAGAAGTGCTCTTTGACAATTGGGGCCGACTGGCATCGACCGGGCAGGGAAGGTCGGCGGTTGCATGCCGAGGTGCACGTAGGCCTCGTTAAACCACGTGCAAAACTTTAAATGCCAACGACAATGTCGCTGGTCGGATCGGCTTCGCGCCGGCCCGCCTGGCTGCCTAAAGTGCAGCCGTGTCTTCAAGCAGTTTGTCTGCGGCCGCTTGAAGGCAAAAAATCAGCAGACTCGCGACTTGACGCTGCTTGGACGTCAAGTTGCTAAACAATATCCGAGTTGGATCGTGTGGAGGCTGTCGATGGTCGCCACAAGATCGAGATTAAATCATTGACTATGCATGTAGACGCCGTCGATTGACTGTCACGGGACGGGGGTTCGACTCCCCCCGGCTCCATTTCGTTTCCAGCCCATTAAGCTGGACCTGCCCAAAATTGTGCCTTAAACTCAAGGCATGAAAAAAGGCAGACCACATAAACCGTACCGCACCAGTTGGGGTGAAAACATCGACGGCTTGCGTCGTCGTTCATCCGATGGGCGGTGGGTGATTGTCCAGACGGGGAAGATGTTCAGCGAAGCCGATGAACGGCGGGCGGTGAACAGGTTCCGTCAATGGCAAGCCGAACAGAAGCAAGCCGAAATCACAATCGCCACGTTTCGACGTGGTCGGCGGGCATCCGGTAAACGATGGAAAGGCCTTCAACATCGCATCCTGCCCACTGCCCAAGGCACAGTTCGGCCGTCAGACTACGACGTTTTCGCCGAAATCCCCGAACCCGAATTATGGGCATGGTTCCGTGAGCAGCTAATCAAGCGTCCTGAATACGTCGCCGAACAAGTGGACATTCCAGAGGTCGCAAGGTTGGCGAACCTTCCGACGCCGAAGCCATCCCCCACGTTGGATGAAGTCGGCACGTTGTACGTCGAGAAACCCGGACTTTCAGAAGCCGAATCTAAAAAGGCTAAAACCCGTTGGGCGGAGTTCGTGAAAGCCGTCAAGGTTCGGACCTTGCGGGAATTGAGCGTTGAGAATGTCAACGTCTACGGCGACGGGATTCTAGAGACAATCAAGAAAAAGAACCTTTCCCCCGTTTATGCTCGCCAGCGTTTCGGACTCATTAAGACCGTGTTAAACCATTCTCGCCGTCGAGGTCTGAACCCTGATGACGTACGTCATGCGTTGGACTGCTGCGCCGTACTGGTTCCCCCAAAGGCACGGACCCCGAACCCTGAACCCATCAGTCGGGAACACTTCGCCACGTTGTTAGATGCTGCTGATGTTGAAATGAAAGCGGCTCTTTTACTGGCACTGAACCTTTGCATGTATCCATCAGAGGTAGCAGCGCTGGAGTGGTCTGAAATTGACCTTGCTAAAAAGGCAGTCCTAACCCATCGGAACAAGACCAGCATCATCAGAGTCGGCGTCTTATGGGATAGAACTGTAAAGGCACTGGAAGCCGTAGAAGGCAACCGCAGCGGCTTTGTCTTTAAGAGTGACCGAATACACCGATTGAACGATGCGACCATGAGAAAGCGCTTCTGGCGCCTTCGTAAGGCGTGTGGCTTGGATGGTGACAAAGTTCAATTCCAACACATCAGAGATGGCGCGTATACGGCTGCTGCTGAAACTGACGTCGTGGACCTTGCCCACGTGCGGGCGCTTGCGGGACATTCGTCGGGGATCAGTGACCATTATCTGGCAAGGCATCCTCGTATAGTGGCGAAGGCGGTCGCTGGCATTGAAGCTGTCTATTTTGGTTGATGCCGCGGACCTCGTTTATGATGCGAAAAACGATCGTAAACAGCACACAATATGTGCCTTATGGCCTAGAAACGGCGGCGTGAAAACGGCTGAAACAGCCAAAATGTGCCCCCTCCCCTCCAAATTCCCCGCAGTTCGTTACCCTTGGCTGCTTTGCCGTCAATCCCCTGTAGATAGAATGGTGCGGGAGGGCCGCACGAAAAATCAAACATCCCACCTTTGTTCGCAGTCGAATTTGCTACGCTGCTCGTATGCAGCTTCACCAGAAAACTTTTGTTGAGCGACATGATTCGGGCCACAAAGAGTGGGTCGATATTGTGGAAATTACGCCGGATATTGCCCGAGACCACTTGGACACATGGTGGAATGCAAACCAGTTTCGGATGGATTGGGACAAGGAAACCGCAGACGTCGATTACTATTGGTCTTGGCATCACTTAGCATCCAATGAGTTTAGTGGGCCTGGATTTAAGCAGGTGGCTACGAGAGATGCCAGTGGAGACGTGCAATCGGCCATTATCTACAGGCGAAAAGCATCCTCTCTGCTTGAAAAAGGCCATTTCGGCGTGTTTGTCGAGCGGCTCGCAATCGCCCCATCGAATCGCCCGTGGGTTGTGACCAATCCACGATTCAGAGGGTGTGGTTCATGCTTACTGCACTATGCCATTCGGGACAGCAATTTGCTGGGTTTTGGTGGAAGAGCATTGTTGATACCAACGGGGAGCATCGCAAAAAACACGTACCGGTCGATGGGATTTAGATCAACTGGAGTAGATGAAGGAAGCGGTTCCGAAATTTGGGAGTTGCCACCGGAGGTTGCCCGAGATATCCTTAAGGGTGCGAAAGAGCAGGGTTTTTTCTATGACGCATGATCGAGCTACAGCTTGGAGGGAGCTTGATGCTTGTCCGCCCACGGGCGGGCGGGGAATCCCTGCGCCCGTTGCATGTGGTGTGGATGAGTTCCAAAATCTTCCAGACGATGAATTGGTACAGCAGATAGTACTACTTCAGCGCCTGCATCAAAATGCCGCAGTCCAATTTCGACGTGATGAAAATATCGCTGATTTATCCCCTAACGACAAACGGGCATTGCTCCAGAGCCTTCAGATTGCTCTTGGTATCGAGCCAATCTGATGATGGATGTCGGTTCGGCTCTCAGCGTCGCTGAACAGCACTTCCCGCTCGGGCCAGAAAAGCTCGCGGAGCAGCTTGGAGTTCGATGGTGGCGGACGCCCTTGGATGGAGCGGCGGGATGGTGTATCCCCACCAGTTCCCCAGTAATCGTCTTAAACGCCAACGACCCCTCTACCCGCCAACGCTTCACCTTAGCCCACGAGTTGGCACACTTGGTGCGGGGGACGCCGGGGCTGGAACTCACCCGAGATCGCGACCTGTTCACGTCGGATGCTCAAGAAGAGCGAGAGGCAAATGAACTTGCTGCGTCCTTACTGATGCCCCTACGGTGGCTTGAGGCACAAGCCCTCCAAGCTCCCATCGGGAAGCTGGTATTGAATAAACTCGCCGCCGAAGCCAACGTATCCGTGCCGACCCTGATGTATCGAATTGCAAATTGCGCTGCAGAGTTAGGATTTTCTACGATCACGGTTCTGCGTTTCGATGGTGAGCACCTAAAGAGCCAGTTTCCACCTGTAAATGTGAGCGATGAACTTGCGGGGCGTCTTCTCTCGGGAGCAAAATCAACTTCAAACGGCATTTTTCGACAGCCTTTGACGGATGGAAGTGTGGCTCTGGGCACCCTTATCGAGAATCCGGCATTTTACACCACCGTCTTTGTCCAGATTGTCTCGGCTCAGGTAGCCACACTCCCCTCAGCCGATGAGTACCTTGATCGGTGCAAGCGATACCTCTTTCAGGACGAAACTCGTTTCGTACAGAAGTTCGGAGGTTGCTTGGGTTCCTTCAAGAGTAAAAATGCTGAGCACTCGATGCCTTTAGAACATGCAGTCCATCAATTCCTGGAACAGTATGCAGGCAAGTGGCACGATCCCGAACACGAGGTGAGGCTGCGCACTGAAATGGGGCTAGCGTGGCTCCGTTACAGGCTCTCCAAGTGGTACCACTGAAATACTGCGTATCGTCGTCTACTTCATCCAGCCTCGTCGGTCCGAAAATACACAGACCAGCGGCATTATTTTTTGCATCGTCATTTGCCGCATCCCGCTCCCTCTTCGAGCTTTCTTGATTTACGAACGATGGTTCCGACTTCATATCATCCATGTGACCGCAGTGGCATTACCAAGGGATGAGGGCTGAGGTTGAAGCCCGACGTCAGCAAGTCATGCTAGCGATGCTAGGTCCTCATCGTGCTGGCATTTCTTAGGCAGTGATCTCGTCGCACAGCATCGTCGCCTGACCACGGAGACGATGCTGCACCTGCGCCCCCGCCAAACCATGTGGTAGTGATCTGAACATTTTAACGACAAAGAGGCACTAGCGTAACCTTGCAAATCGACGGTGATGGAGGACGTTGTCACGCCGATCGAGCTATCCTGAGACCGTTCGGGCCACACGAGCAGGTGACCATGTGGTGCACATTCGCGCTGAAAAACCGACGTCGGAGTTGGTCAACAACATTAGGACGGTCGTGTAGAGGAGTGGCATTCGAACGCACGAGTGGCCCCGGACCGACTATCCAACGCCGATCAGCAAAGTGACCGGACCACCATCTTCCCATGTGATCCGCATTTCCGCCTTGGCTCTTGCCTGCCGCACCTGATGTGATAAGCTAAATTCGGCGATCATGTAGTATCGTTCGTACGGGGGTTTGCCGAACAACGGGAGGGGGAGTCATGGTAACGGGTAAAGTACTTGGCGGCCAGCCTCCGAATGATTCCCCTCAGGTCATCTGCCAGCGAGTAAGCGATTCCTCCCTTATTGGTCCATCAGAAGCGGCAAGCTGCATTTGCCCATTTGTATCGAAGGGGAAGGGCAGGCACCGGCAATTCACTCGGGTGACGTCGAACAGCCAAGCCCCCTGGACCTTTGGACGTAGAGTGAGAATCTAAAGCATGACGGCCTCCACGAAATCGTGCATTAAATGCGGTACCGATGTTACCACCATGAAGCGGTGGAAAGACTCGATAGGCAATTATTATTGCGAAGTCTGTCGCCGCAACGTCTTAATTTCTCGTCGCCGATCTACATCGTCCGACGACTCCGCCCAATATTCCGTCGTGAGGTCTTGCGCCAATTGCGAACGAGCAATTGGTAAATTGGAGTCTCTGAAACAATGGCAGAACGAGATGGTGTGCAGTACATGCTACAGGATACTGGTTGAATCGGCTCCAGCTACCATTGATCGCGAGATACCTTCACCGTCTCATGGTGACGCCGAGGCGAACGATCCTTCACCGGCCTTCACGCAGACCCCTGGGAATGCCCCATCTGAAATCGACGAGAAGGCTCGCATGTTCCGTACCTTGGGAGAGGCGATTGCACTTCCAATATGGGTAGTTACCAGGATACTGCTATTTACTTTGGCGGCCATCATGGGAGTGTTCGTCTTATGGACTGAGGAGGAGGCTTCAATTGTGATCGGTGGGGGGGTTCTCGTCGCTATCGGGATGATCGTAGGCACCGTTCGCAAGGCGATAAAAGTCAAGCAGGATCGCCAGTCGCTGGAACATGCCACTGTGCCCGGACTGTCGTTGGTAGACGCAAAGACAAAAGTGCTTTATAATCGCCTGCAGGCGTTGTTGAATTGGGCAATAATCATAGCCCTACTCTTAATCGCCATCTCGATCACAATCCTGTTAAATTACTTTATTATGCCACTGGGGGATTGGGCATGGCTTGTCGGCTCGGTGTTATCATTTGTTATAATTGGGCTGGCGGTGCCAGTCGCAAACAGATATATTTGCGCCCGCTGCGAAAAGTGTGCCATGTTTAATGCTTTAGTAAACGTGGATACGGTTCATCTCGGCAGCAGTCAGCGGTCAGTGAATGATACGCAAAACGTACGCGTATACGACGGTGCCACGCCCGGGAGGCCGATCGCGAATCTTGAGGTCCCCGTCACTAAGCAAGTGACAGATCACCATTTCGAACATCATTATATATGTCGGCATTGCGGCAACCATACTGAAGTCCTGACAACATCGAGTCGTGATTGAGTTCGTGCCCGAGGCGCAAACTATCCGTTCCACTCGTATATTTATAGCATGCCACTATTATGAAAAGCGGTAGTGGGCTTTGCGACTTTATTCAATGGCGACTTTTCCTGATGCGATAGCGAGCCTCTTTTCACATAATCGTGCATACCGCGGCACCACCTCAATGCCCGCCGCCCGACGTCCACACTGGGCGGCCGCAACCAACGTCGTCCCCGACCCCGCGAATGGGTCGAGAACCAAACTCCTCTTTCGGCTGAACGTCTGCACAAGCTGCGTTACCAGTGAAAGTGGCATCATTGCTGGGTGCTCGATGCCACGCTCAATCTCAGCAGTGCCTGCGGTGAGGACATCTGAAATACGAGCAGCGCCGATTGCAGTCTCAGCATCCTGTGTCAACGCCACCGGCGCACGATCGCGAATGGCGCAGTCAGATCGATAGCCCAAGCGTGTCGAGGATGGGCCCGCCGCAGTCAAATCAGCGTAGGGCCGGGGCTGCGCGGCATACCAGAGTATCGACTCCCATGCTCGTCGAGGCCGCCCCGGGCTGCCGAGCGGTGGACTCGACGTTTTAGCCCAGATCAGTTCCTCGCATTCGCACCAACCATCTTCTCGAAGCGCAAGGCGTGTGCGCGCAATACATAATCAGAGACTTGCCCGTTGCGGATGTGCGGGCGAATGACGACCAGTACCGATGCCTCCGACATCAGCTTCGGTCGCAACTGCGACATGACCGCGCGGAACCACGCGGGATAATCGGACTCGGGTATCCCTGGGTAACTGCCTTGTCTTTGCTCGGCGTACGGGGGGCGAGGTCAGCACC
>JBGUBD010000022.1 GCA_041821185.1 Phycisphaerales bacterium AB-hyl4
ATCGGAACCGTCCGGTACTTGCGGTTTTTCGTTGGGCGCATCGTTCGCATCCGTGCACGGCTCAGCGGCTGATTGCTGCGCCGCATTCTGCGCCGCCTCATCGCCGCTTCCAGCAGGCTGGACGGCTCGCTCGAAATGCTCGTCAGTGAACTGCAGGTAGAACTTCGTGGCCACCATCTCCGTGTTGCCGATCCACCGGCAGACCACGTGCAGCGGGAACTGCTCTGCCAGTTCCGTCTCCCGCGTCGAGCGCATGTTCTGGAACAGCTTCGGCCAGGGCTCCAGCCCAGCCCGTTTGATGATCCGTTGAAGCTGGGTCCGCAGGTTCGTTTTCGACGTGAGGCTGCCGGTGAAGATGAGCGTGCTGCCTTCCTCCGCCGCCTCAAACGCGGCGCGGAGGTGCGGGACCAACTCGGGGAACAGCGGGATCACCCGGCTTCCTTTGCCTTGATGCTTGGTCTTCGGACTGGTGATTTTCATCCGCTGATTTTCCCAGTCCACATCCTGCCAACGCAGCGGCAGGATCTCCGTCGGCACGCGGACGCCGCCGTACCGGGCCAGCGCAACAATCAACCGCCACCGCTCATCGGGGCAGGCGTCGAGCACCGCATCGATCTCTCCCCGGCCGACGTAGTAGAACCGCTCCAGATTCGTCGTCACGGTCGCGGGCAGCCCCTCGAAAGGGTTGCTGTGGAGCAGATCCCGCTTGATGGCCACGCGGAAGAAATGCCGGGCTTTCTTTGTGTAGCCGCGGATGCTGTTCTCGGCGTAGCCCTGCTTGATGAGGTGGATGCGGTATCGCTCGGTTTCCTCACCGGTGATGGTTCGCATCTCCCGATCAGCATCAAAGAACGATAGGAGGCGATCGCGGGCCGTTTTGAAGGTCTGGAGCGTGCCGGGCGTCAGATCGGTTCGGCTGGCGATGTAGTCATCGATGAACGATGCGAGCGTGGCGATCTGCCGGTCGGGCCATCTTGCCCAAGCGGATGGTCTTGCGCTTGCCGTCGGCAGCCCTGGACAGGATGCGTCGCCGACCGTTGGGATCGTCACAGATGCTCGCCATCGCCTACACCTGCCCCTCGTTCGTCTTGCTGCCGTTGCCGCCCCGCAATTGGTCGTTAAGCCACTGCTCCAGATGGGCTCGGCTGAACCGCACCGACTTGCCGAGCTTGAGGTGCGGGATCTCGCCGTTGCGCTTCATCGTGGAGAGCTTGCGTTCCGACACCTGCAGGAGAGCAGCCGCCTGCCTGTAAGTCAAGTATTGAAGAGGGTTTTCGTAAGTTTTTTCACTGGGTCGAGTCAGGGGTTTGCTGTACATCATCAGGTCCTTTCGAGAGATACCGACGACGGTCGGGCCGTCGGTCGCCGGGGTTGGAGTTTTCAGTCTTGACGCCGCCGTTCAACGCTGGGCAGTGCCATGCCGAATGGGCATGGCTCCATGATGACGCAAACTATTCACATCGCTTGGCTTTTTGAAGATGCGGGTAGACTGGGACCATCCTTGCCCCGGAGGGAAACCCATGCCCCGCCAACCGGTGACGAACGCTCGTCGCGCCGCGACCGACCTCCAGCCGATGCTGACGCGCCTGCACGAGCTGATGGCCGAGCAGAAGCAGCAGGCTTTCGAGATCGGCGACCTGGTCAACCACCTCGTCGAGCAGCACGGCCAACGCGTCAAACATCTCGCCGCCAACCTCGGCGTTTCCCGCCAGCGCCTTGGCGAATACCGCCAGACCGCGCTCGCCTTCCCGCCCGACCAGCGCCGGCATGGCCTCGACTTCCACTTCTACACCATCGCCGCCCGCTCGGCCCGCAAGCTCGGCATCGCCCCCAAGGCCGCCCTCGCCCACATTCTCGAACACCGCCTCGGCACAACGCGACAAGCCACCGCGTTCCTCGCCCGGCAGGTCCGCGCCCATGCCGCCGTGCGCGCCGGCCAACACAGCACGCCCGTGGATGACGACCTGATCAACCGTCACCACCACGCCGACTTCCGCGACATCGTGCCGAACCTGCCCGACGCCAGCGTCAAGCTCGTCATCGCCGATCCACCCTATGGCCAGTACGCCAACCTCGACGACGGCCATCACCCCACGCCCACAGCGAGCCATCGCAAGTGCGACAACATCACCGACGCCGACGCCCGTGAAGTCACCATCGACCTGCTCCGCGTCGCGCTGCCCAAGCTTGCCCCCAACGGCTGCCTCATCCTCTTCCGCCCCGGCGCCTGCGCCGATCCCGCCTGGCTGACCGATGCCATTGCAACCCATGGCTACCACTGCCACCGCGCCCTGACCTGGCTCAAAGGCAAGGTCAAGCTCGGCCGCGGCGACGAACCCTACGGCATCAGCACCGAACGCCTCCTCGTCCTCTCCCGTGCCGGCGATCGTCTTCACAACCATGACGGCTCCCCGCGGACCGACATCCTCACCTTCAAACCCCCGCGCCCCACCTACGCCACCGGCCACACCCACCACCTCTTCGAAAAACCCACCGACCTCTGCGCCTTCCTCATCCGCAAACACACCTACCCCAACGACCTCATCCTCGAACCCTTCGGCGGCACCGGCCCCGCCAGCCGTGCTGCGGCGACTCTCGATCGACGTTGGATCTATTGCGAAACGCACGCCGACATTTACGCCACGGTGTCAGCATGACCGCGATCCCGCGAGCCGATCACGATGGGCAGCATCATGATCGGCGGGACGCCGATGCGGTAGAGTCGCACGCCCGTCGGCGGGCGCAACGTCATTCTCATTCGCATCCCCGATCCCACAACCGCTCGGCCTCCTGACGAAATTCCTTGGTCTTTGCGGTGAGGCTGTAGCCGCCGCCTCGCCTCATGACGAGCGGCGGCTGATGATTGCGGAGGTACCGGAGAACGACGCGTAGGGGATACGCGGATTTCGTGGGACTGCCGCCGGCGGCGAGGAAGGCTTTGTGGAGTTGATCGAAGCGCACATCGGGGGTGGCGGTTTGGGCAAGGGCTTTGATGGCAGCGTCGTAATCGGTTCTAGTCACATAAAAATCTTTTTCTGAACCTGGGCGATGCTCGACCAGTCGTTCACCGCGCGGGCCGTGGCGGACGGTGTAGGTTGGCGTGTTGGTGCGTCGGCGTCGACGCGGCGATGACGGGCGGGTCGCTGAGGCGTATATCTGGCCTTCAGACTCCACAGCAAAAGCCTGCATCGCTGGCTTCGAAGGATAGGCGTGGATCCCGACCGTCCTCCCTAACCCCTGTGCGGCAGTCGTTCGTAACACCCACCATCGCACCCCTGTACACAAACAACGCCAATATGGATCTGCCCCCTTGGCTCAAGTCGACCCTACGCCGTATTCGCTGCCAGAACTGCAACCAGCCGATGGATGAACATTCATTACGGGGCGTCGGCGCTGGCATGGTCGATGCCGCCGGCGGCGTGCCCGAGGCTGCCACCACGCAGTTGCATCTGCGCTGTGTCCATTGCGACTATCAATTGGTCGTGCAGATGAGCGTGCCATTGGAAGACCTACTCGAAGCCGTCCGCGCGGTTCACGCGCACGGCCCTCACCCGATCGAACCGCACGATCAGGTCGAGGCGCATGCCGATCGCGGCGTTCAGGCGCTCGGGCCACTGGATGCCGCGGAGGTGCGCACGTTTTTACAGCAGCTCAAACGCCTGTCATTCAGACGCGACACGAAGAATTTTCAGCAGTGGATCAGCCGGTTAAACGACCGGAACACCCCATAAGGGAGCGCACGCATGAAAGATGAATTTCTGTGGAAGGAACCACGCGATGCTCGGAAACAACAGATGAAACATCCGGAGCAGAGGTTCTGCCTGCTCGAAGAAAGGCAGGATGCGGTCAGCGCCACACTGATTGTCCGGGGCGTGGATGACGTGGCGTCAGACGCCTTTATCCAAAGGGCGTGCTGCATGCTCAGCGCCTTGGTGCGGCACGCCGCGGACCAGCAGAAACAACGTCACCACGAGGGCTGAGCAGCGCGTCAAAAGAAATTCCAGAAATAAAAGAAGGAGTTTCAGATGCCTTCGCAGAAAAAGAAGAAACGTGGGTCAAAGCCTGTCCTGACCGTCCGCGCCAGGCCTGCCTCTGGGATTGAAGCAGATCGTATGGCGCGGGCGCTGGACCGAATGCTGACGGAATTGGTCCGTCAGGGGCGGGCTCACAGGAGTTTTGCCAATGAAGGAAAACAAGAAATACCCAAGTGACCGCTGGCGTGGCAAGCGGTTCATCTGCAGCGTGCGCCAAAGTGACGACAGCGAAGGTACCACCAGCACTGAGGCGCAGCTCAAGTGGCTGCACGAGGAGGGTCGGCAGCGCGGCATGATCCATGTCGATGACATCGTCCTCAATGGCGTCACCGGCTCGCTGCCAGGCAAGCGGCAGGACCTGCCGGACCTGATCGAGCGCAAGCGGACAAAGGATGACTTTGACGTCCTCATGGTCCAGCGACTCGATCGACTGACGCGCGGCGGCAGCCAGCATGGGAACTGGTTCCTGTTCGAATGCACCCGCGTCGGTATCGAACTGTTGTGTCCCGGGGACAATCTGCCTGAAGACGGGCCTATACTGATCTCATTACGACCCTGAAGCTTGGTGCCGCGAGGGACCAGGCTCATTCGATCTCGCAGCGCTCGGTGCAGGGTCGCATGCATGCGCTGCAGACCGGGGCGAACACCATCGTCGGGCAGACGCCATACGGCTGCAATCGTCTGTACCTCAACTGCGAGGACAAGCCGCTGTTTGTCATCCGGAACCTCGGTGACGGCCGGCAGCAGAAGCTGCACGCCGAGACGGACGTCGTCATCGACACCTATGGTCGCGCGGGTGGGGGCAGCAAGGGCCATTACCGCAAACAGAAAGAAGAAAAGCCGGTCATCGTCCCCGGCGTCCCGGCCAAGGCGAACGTGGTGCGCGAAATCTTCGACCTGCATTACAACCAGCGCCTCGGTGGCAGGCGGATCGCCAACCAGCTCAACGAACGCGGCGTGCTCTCGCCGACGGGCAAAAGCTGGAGCCAGCGTCAGGTCGAAAGCATCTACGAGAACCCGGTCTACTGTGGCGTGGCGCTGGGCAACCACGTCAGGCAGTCGATCTACCATTCCCGCGGCACGGACCGCCCCGAGGCCGTCCAGCATGATCCGCAGGTGCTGGCCACGTGCCAGAACGCGCCGCGGTCCCTGCGTCCACCGGATGAGTGGGTGTGGGAAGATCAGCCAATGATGAACGACTTCCTATCAACAGCGTTGCGCGACAAGGCGCTCACGCAGATTCGCCAGTTGCTGGACGAACGCTGGCAGCGCAGCCAGGACCCCACGCAGCCCAAGCGTTCGCCGAGCAAGCACAAGGCCAGTGAGTACGTGCTGACCGACCTGCTGTTCGCCAAGCAGGATGGCGGCTCGCTCACCGGCACGCGCAGCGGCAAAAACTGCAGGTACAAGCGCTACTACCGCCATCGCAAGGGCCGTTCGGTTGCTCGCAAGGGCAGTCCGTACAACAAGCTCATCCCTGCTGAGGCGCTGGAGCAGAGCGTGCTCGACCTGATTCGACGCGTCAGCGGCGATGAGCCGTACCTGCGGCAGCGGATCACGGAGGTTATCGAGTCCCAGGCGAGTCACACGCCCGACGCGCAGACGCTTGCCGACCTGCGTCAGCAGCGGGAGGCGATCACGAAAAAAGTGCAATTGATCGTGCAGACATTCGATGCCGCCAACCTCGCAGACGCTCGCCCTGAACTGGATCGGCTTTCACGGCAGCGAAGCGAGTTGGAGCAGCAGATCGCTCAGCACGAGCAGGCCAGCCAGTACGCAGACGAGGACCCCGAGGCGATCGCCACGTATGCTATCGCTCGTCTGGCGTCCGTGGACAAGCTGCTGACCGACCTGACGCCGACGGTCAAACGCGAACTGGTCGAAACGTTCGTGGAGCGTATTGAGGTTGACATGGCGACCATTCGGACCAGTCAATTCCGGATCGATCCCGACCCGAGGCGGCTCTCGCCTCGGGTCGGGATTCGCAACTGGGACGACCCCAGGTAGCCTCTGGCACCGCGGTATCGCTCGGTTGCACGGCGCGAGTGCCGTGGCACACGAGCCGTTGGCGCACATCACCTGCCGGTCGGTACTGGACACGCCAACGAGCCGTATGCCGCGCTCGACGAGGCAGATGCTCTGGTGGTGTGTACGGATTGCGAGGAGTTCAAGTATCCCGAATTCAACGGATGACGGTCGCGTTTGAAAGAGCCGGTGATTTTCGAAGGCCGCACCTTCTGCCGAACCGAGACAATGCGCGAGCACGGGATCGTCTATCACTCGGTCGGCCGACAGTCGATTGTGCCCGACGGGTCAGCGTCAGCAAGTTCTGAGGACAATCGGCGCAACTGCGCCGAGGCAGTCCGTGTCCACTGGACAGCCGAAGCTCAGACGATTGCTGTCGGGGCGAACACAGCGAAGTCGCGCACCGTATCCAGCGTGCCCTGGACGCAGGCGATCGCCAATATCAATGGCGTGGGCGGGAGATATGGTGGTCGATGAGTTTGCCGTTCTCGTCAATCGCCTTGAAATCCTGTGATTCGCCATGAATGGTGACGATGATGGCGTGGCGTTTCGCCTCGGCCCGTTCGAGGTACCAGGTTTCGTTCACGTCATGCGGTTCGCGTGTGCCGACGCCCCATGCGCCGTCGCCGAGATAGACGACGCCGTCGTCAGCCTGTTCGCCGTCACGAATCGGGACGGTTCGCTTGTAGGTGTGGTCGTGGTTTTCAAAGGCGACGCGCACGTCGTACTGTTCGAAGAGGGGGACCCAGTGTTCGCGCACGCGGACGTGGACAGCGCTGTCGTAGCTGCGGTGAGAAGGGAACCCGGGCACATGGTAGACGGGGAAGACATGCGGGACGTCCTGCCGATCGGCGAGTTGCTGTTCCAGCCAGGAGGTCTGTTCGCCGCCGATGGGCGTGGTGTGGTCGGAGTCGAGGAGGACAAGTGACATGTAGTCGCCGAAGTCGAGCATGGCGTAGCCGGGGTGGCCGGGGAAAGGGAAGAGGCTGTAGTAGTAAGGGGCGATCTCTTCGCGGAAGGCGTCGGAATCTTCGTAAGCATCTTCACCGCGCCCTTGCCCCCAGTAGTAGCCGCCGCGTACTTCGTGGTTGCCGATCGTGGGGATGACGGGCACGACGCGGCCGTCGTCGTCGATGAGGGTGTTCATGTTGGCGTCGAACCATTCGTACCAGCGGTCGACGCGCTCCGGCTGACCATCGGCGTAGGCGAAGTCGCCGCCCCAGACGACGAACTCGATGTCGTATTGCATGGCCACGCGGTTGGTCCGTTCCATTCTCGGTTGCGACTGACGTGTGTCGCCGCCGGCGGCGAAGCGGATGGGGCGATCAGCCTCGGCTGGCATGGTGCGAAATCGGTAGTGGGGGCTGTTTTCGCCAGCCGCGTCGCGGCGAATGCGGAACTGATAGTCCGAGCCGGGTTCCAGGCCGGTGATTTCAGCGATGTAGATGTGGCGGTCGGAGTAAGGCATGGGGCGCTGGCGGCTGACCTCGGCAGTCGCGTGATCGGCATCGTTACCGAGCGGGGCATACTCGATCACGCCCGTATCGTTTTCGTCTTTGCTGTGCCAGATGACCGTCATCGTCGTGGTCGGATCCTGCTGCCAGGTCAACAACAGCGCGACGGGCGTCTGCAGGCTTTCAGCAGCGATCAGACGCATGCCGAAGCAGATATCCGAACTGCTTCGGCCATTGTTATGCACGGACACGGCCAGCACGTTCCTCCCCTGACGCAGCTTGGATGCGTCGAATTCGAAGACGCCGGTTTCCAAACTCGGGTTGATGGGGCGTGTGGTGGCCGTACCGAAGCCGACATCGCCTTCGGGCATCCACTCGGTTCGGCCGATCTCTTCACCGTTGAGGTAGTACACCGCACCGTCGTCGATGATCTGGTCGAGGCGAACACTGACGCCGTCGGTCGAGCCGTCATAGTCGAACGACTTGCGGAAGTAGTAAGTGATCAGGTACTCCTCCAGTTCCGTCTGCAGGCCTGGCCCGGGCCAGTTGCGGTCGCGCGTGTCGTAGCCGAGCAGGCCGGGGCCCTCGTTCCAGTCACTGTCGTCATAGTCGGGGTCGAGCCACGCCGTGCCGAGGTCGACGTCGCCGTCGTGGTAACGCCACGTGCTGTCGAAGTCGACCAGAATCTTGCCGTATTCGACCATGTCGTCGGCGAGCACCGGAGCGGCGGCGAGGAAGGCGATCACGCCTGCCAGCAGGACGGGCATGGTGTGGTTGAACATGGAACGTGAACGGTGTCGGTCGCTCATGAGTTGGTCTCCTTGTTTGATGAAGGTGGCTGTATGGCCGACGATCCCTGGTGTACGAGTTGTTGCTGAGTCATGGCAGTTACGATTCTTCCGCACCCAGGACTTCAGGCTCGCGCGTGTCGTTGACGAGCGAACGCACAGCCACAACCACCAGCAGCGTGCTGCCGAATGCGAAGGGCGCGACCCACAGGCTGGCAATGGGGGACAAGGCAACTGCTCCGCCAACGATGCCGCCGGTAATCAGCCCCGCAATCACTGCGCGGCCGGCCACGGGCCACCGGCTCACCGCCAACAACATGCACGCCAACAAGGGACCGAGGAATACGCCCAACAGCGTCTGTGCAATATCGAATATCGAACCGAGCGCCCCCACGAAGCCGGCGATCACCGTGGACAGCACGCCGATCGTCAAGCTTGTCACGCGCGCAAAGCGCAACTGCTTTTGCGGGGACAGTTGTCGGCCGAACCGCAACCGGAAGTCCATCGTCAACGTGCTGGCCAGCGCATTGATCCCACTGGTCATGCTGCTCATCGTCGCTGCCAGAATCGCCGCCAGCAGCAGGCCGGCCAGACCGATGGGCAACTGCGTGGATACGAAATGCGGGAACACCTTGTCGGCATCGGCCGGCAGATTCGCGTCCGGCACGTGTTGATACCAACTGGCCAATGCCAGTCCCACCCCGGCGAGCATCACCAGTACGACAACAACGCCGACGACGTTGATGGCGAACGAGCGGGCCGCCGCCTTGGTGCTGCCCAGGACCAGGTAACGTTGCAGCGACATCTGATCGCCCATGTAGCTGCCGAAGTTGGCCACTGTGCCGCCGATCACCACGGACCAGATCGTCAGTTGCGTCGTGAGGTCCAGGGACATGTTGGGACGATGCAGATGTCCGCTGTCGGCCAGTGATGCCGCGGCCGCGCTCCATGAGGCGGGCAGGTAGAGCACGACATAGCCGATCGTCAGCGCGATACCGCCGGCGATGACAAGAAATTGAATCGCGTCGGTCACGATCACGCCGCGAATCCCGCCGAGCGTGGTGTAGATCGTGCTGCTGAGTCCGATGGTCAGCACGAGCGGCCAGAACCATGGCGGCCCGAGGTCGGCCGCGGCCATGATGGCGATGGTCGGCGCATAGATCAGCGCTGCCATCCATCCGATGCGCAGCAGGATAAACATGCTCGCCGCCACGGTGCGCGTGGAGAGGCCGAAGCGACGTTCGA
This sequence comes from Phycisphaerales bacterium AB-hyl4, assembly GCA_041821185.1. Taxonomy (NCBI): domain Bacteria; kingdom Pseudomonadati; phylum Planctomycetota; class Phycisphaerae; order Phycisphaerales; family Phycisphaeraceae; genus Natronomicrosphaera; species Natronomicrosphaera hydrolytica. The sequence goes on from JBGUBD010000022.1 coordinate 9,547, forward strand.
TGATCGCGTAAGGCGATTGGCTTCGGCCGCTGAGGTACCGCGGCAGGAAGTATAAAGCCAGTACCGCCAACGCCAGGGGGAACACGATCAGCACCGCCAGCAGTTCCGTGCCGCCGTCATAGAACACACTGGGGTAAGCGAGAAAGCTGATGCCGGAAAAGAGCGTCGCGGCAATGCTCAGGCCCACGAAAATCGAGCCTATTGGTCCACTGAAACCACCGCTGCCGGTGAAGTAGTCATCCGCGTTCTGCTGCCGACCGCGAGCGAGAATGCCCACCCCGACCACAGCCGAGAGATAGATAACGATGATCAACGCATCGAGCCAATGCATCATCCTGTCGCGCTTTCATGCGTATGTGTAGCGGAGTGACAACCGGAACGTCTAGCGAGGGAAACGCCGCAGCAATGGACTGCCGCCTTCAGTGTCGTAGATCGGATTATAAACTTCCTCCGCAAGCCACTCGGCGGACTGTCGCGTGGCATGTCCATCCGCCCATAGCATCTGCGGCCCGCCGTGCAGAGTCTCGTTGATTCTGCCGGAGTTGGTGCTTCTGTCCATGAAATAGTGAATGGTCTCGTTCGTGGCCGGATCGTTCTCTGGCGGCTTCAAAAGCCATGCGTCGGCCACCGTGATGGTGCTGCTCGGCGATCTGATCTGATCTTCACGCGCAGGTGGCGACAGGTTCGGGTCGGCGGTGTGGTATGGCGGCAGATAGCGAGCGCTTGTGCCGATGTGCAGGCGGTTGTAGCCGTAAGAGTTCGCCTTGAAAATGGTGTGATGTGTGGACGCAAGAATGACGCGCGAACGATCAATATGCCCGTTGGAGGGACATATATACACTTCCTTGCCCGTCAGATGGTCAAGCGTCATCAGCGTGCTCGACCAGTCATAGAACCCATCAGACGATAGATTGTTAGAAGAGGGGTTGTCGGGATGATATCCCGGGAACATCGGCGGAAAGAAACCACTGGATTCGGCCTGATATCCCGCCAACGCAATGCCGATCTGCCGCTGGTTACTCAGGCAACGGGTCGCTTGAGCCGCTTCCCTTGCCCTGGCGAGAGCGGGCAACAGAATGGCGACAAGCAAGGCGATGATCGTAATCACGACCAGAAGCTCGATAAGGGTAAAGGCGGTCGAACGAATACGGGACTGGTCCGTCAAAGTCATGGTTGCACCTCGTGAATGTAAAGGTGTTCAATGGACATCGCAGAAAGGGTCAAAGGAATGCGCAACGGATCACCCGCTGCGGCTTCGAGGGTCGTGCCATCTTGTCGCTCGGCGACGACTCGCCCGTCAAACGCGGATGTGTCAATCACCGCGGTGGCAGTCTGTTCCTCGTCGGTCCAGTTGCTGAAAACAGCCATCGCGCGCGAACCGTCTTCCGCATCGCGAAAACAGCCCGCCAGAATCGCCTGCCACGGCCAGCGATCGTCGCCGCCGCCCTGGGGCACGTCGAGCACAGCAACATCTTCAAGCATGGGCGGCCTGAGCATCTCGCCCCAGCCCAGCGTGGTCGGGTTCTCCCGTCGCAACGTCACCGCCTGCCGGTATGCTTCGACAATCGCTGGGTGATCCCGCGGCAGTTGCGGCATGACATAGGAAATCCAGCCCAACTGCGATCCCCATGCCAGCGGCACCATGCGGCCGTGCAGGTAGTGCTTCGGATCGCGAAGGTGTGATGGATCGTCCTGCCAACCGATGGCGGCGAAGTGAGTGTGGTAGATCGTCGGCCACAACGGCACAGGCTCGCGCATGGCGTCGCCGAGTTCCGATACCGTCAGCCCGCCAACGATGTGCGGCATCTGTGACTCGTTGAGATACTCCGACACCAGCACCGGCTGCTTCCCATGCGACTGAATGTCTTCGCGAATCTCGCCGTACAACGTGTCCTTGTGACGCTGCCACGCCTGCGGATCGCCCGGCGCATCGTCGCTGTTCGCCGACGCCGACCCATGCTCAAACATCGCATACACGCCCAGTTGATCCTGGTACACCGCATCGACCTGATGGTCGAGAAACAGCCGGCGATGACGGTCGAGGAGCGTTTCCCGCCACGCATCCGCCCCCAGCCAGGCAACCGCGAATTCGTGCATGACCTCAAACAAGCGTCCGTCGGCCCACTCAGGCGACCGCGCCTCTTTCCCCGCCGCCCGGGCTGCCTCGGCCTGATCGCGCGTGGCGTAAAAAGGCCATCGCTCTGACGCTCGGACGTCCCCGCTACGGTTACGCACCACAGCTTCCTCATAATCCGCCCACACGCTCGGCTCGTCCATGTCGACCAGCCGCGCGTTCGTGTAGGGCATCACCTTCAGGCCTGCCGACTGATATTGCTCAACAAACCTGCCGAACTGCGCGTGCGGCTCAACGTATCGCGGAAACGCTCGGTTCCAAGGCCCACCTTCCGCATCCCATGCATACCAGTGAACGCCCATCGGCCCGCCGACCGCCTCGACCCAGCCCAACGGCCACTGCGCTTTTTCTTCAAACGTGAATCGCGGGTCCGCCGGTATACGCACCCAACTCGGCATCCCTGCATACCACTCGGGCAAGTCTCCCCGCCGCCCCAGCGCCAACTCGGCTCGCGCCCATGACTGTTCCATCGCCCAAGACCGATAGGCTCGGCCCGCGTCGTACCAATCGCCCGAAACCCACTGCAAGCGAACCGGATAGTCCAGTTCCGCCCGGCCGCGCACGGCTTCGTCCGCCGTCAGATGATGACCGAAACGCGCGCGCAATGATGACGCATCACCAGTTCGATCGACGACCAGGTCCTTGATGCGCCGCTGGGCGTCCGGCGTCATCATCAACAGCCCGCCTCCCGCTTCCTCGTTTCCATAGAATTGCATCTGCAGGTTGCCGAACTTGGATGGGTATCGCGTGCGATGCACCGCTTGCAGCACATCATCATTGCCGCGCCCCCATGGCCTGTTCGGCTGAGCATGTACATCACGATAAATCTGCCCATACGACCACGGGACGAGCAGGTAGTCGTCCTCCGCCGCCTCGCCTAGCCGGGCCAGCGGCATTTGCGGATACCACGCCTTGCGCACCACATACCTGCCATCAAGCCCATCGAGTGCGAAGTGAAAATCAAGCGATCCCGAATTCGTGCGTGCGACCCACGCCTCCACCGTAGCGATGCGCCGCCTGTTCGCATCTGAGATGTCCCATCGCCCCGCCGTGACCGCGTCGCGCCGATCGTTCGTCGCTCGTGCCGTCACGCGAAATCCATCCGCGCTGCTGCCATCCGAGGCCACCCGCACAGCCGTTTCCGAATCGGGTTCCGCCAGTTCGATCACCCACAACGGCTCGTCATGGCTTGCTGACAGAAACTCATAACCACCGAGTCGCAGTTGACTCAGCCGACCGTCGCGAAAGGCAGCAGTGGCTTCGCCATCGCCGCGCGTCACGCTCCGCCCCTGCATGGCTCGGCCACGATGAACCGCCTCTTGCGAGGCCTCGGCGTTGCCATTGCCGTTCTGCCCGTCGGCTCTGCCGTCCGGGTTGGCGTCGTACACGCGCACGTCGCCGATCGCCCCCGGAAACGTATAGCCCGAACCAAAGCTCGGCGGCACACTGCCGAGATACAGCGTCGGCCTCCTCAACGACGACCACGTGAACCCGCCTCCCCACTGGTCCTGCAATTCACCGTCGACATACATCCGCGACCCACCCGGACCGAACACCACCGTCACCTCGTACCACTGCCCTGCCTGGAAGTTCGCCTGCGAGCGAAGCGTCACCGTTTCCTGATCCTGCCGCATGGCTTGATAAACCAGTCGGCCCGTGTGACGTTCGACCATGATAACGTCGCGGTGCCTGGTATCGGCGAAAAGGTTAAACAGGTGCTTGTTGATCGGGATGGAGCGATCAAGATCAACGTCCGGCCGAAAGCGGACTTGCAGCACCCCCGCCTCCGGCAACGTCCCCTGCACTTGGCCAAACGCGAGATCATCTTCCCCATCAAAACCAAGTGCGTGCCCACCGTCGCCGTCCGCAACACGCTTCGGCGTCGTCGTCTGCTCCTTGCCTTTCTCGCCGAGTTGCAAGGACACCGAGACCGCCCCCTGACTCGGCAGCACATCGGCCGCGTCATCATCGAACGTAAAATGAATCAACGGTTGCGCCTCAGCACTCATGACCTGAGTAACGTCCACCGCAGGGCGATCCCGTGATGCAACGGTGTCCTCCGGCCGCTCCGCGTGCTCCATCTCGGGAATCGCATCATCACCCGTTGCTGTCTCCCGCGACGCCGGGGCCGATGCGGTCGGCCGTACCGCCTGAAGCTTTTCTCGCATTTCCGCTGCGCGCGCGTCGTCAAGACGGTCGCCCGTAGCGCGGAAGGTGTAGAGGTGAGCGTCGCGCAACGCGAACTCAATGCGAACGTCCTTGCCCGCCAACTCATCCAGCGAGCGTCCGTTCCATCGGATGGGATGCGCGACACTGTCACCCGCCATCACGTCGCACTCGTCATAGCTGAAGCCGTCGATCGGCTGGCGCATCGGATCGACCACACGCACGCGCAGATTGCCGTTCGCTGCGGCGTTCACGAGCAGATCACCCCCGGGCCAGGTAATCGTCCGCGTACACACACGCCCGCCCATCGACGGGCCATAGCGCGAGACGAACCCTTCCTTGCGCATTTTCAGCAGGCCCAGCGACGAGGTGTTGGTCGTCGGTCGACCGTGCGGGCCATCCTGTCCCGTGTAGTAGATCCACCACTCATCGTCCACCTCGATCCAGTGCGGCGTGGTGATCACCTGCCCACCGTCCCACGAACCTTCCTCGCCCGGCTCGAGCAGACGCGGACGCTTCTCCGGCCGCTCCCAGTTCACGCCGTCCCGGCTGAAAGCCAGCTCGGCGAGGATGACCGTGTTCATCTGGAAAGGCCAGAGAAACCCCCAGAACACGCCGCCGTAATGTCGCACGGGCATGCCGTAGAAAAAGGTAAAGCCCCGTTCGGTGTCGATGAGATCGGGCACGAGAATGGTTGACGGCTCATCGGCCCACGTTCCCCACAAGTCGTCGGAAGACATCACCGCGACACGTCGCACCGCTCCCTGATCGTCGTCGTCGATCCAGTTGCGATAGATGTTCCGGGCTCGGCAGAAGATGAACCATCGCTCCGCCTGATCGTCGTAGGCGATGGCGTTGAACGTGTCGCTATGCAGATGCTTGAGCCGAACGTCGCTGTCCCTGTCCCATTCAATGCCGTCTTTCGAGCCGACCAGATGCATGCCCGTATGCGTCTGATAGAGCATGGCGTACTTGTAGCCCCGGCTGTGCTTTTCGGGCAGCTCTATGACAAACCCGCCAGCCGCGCCGCGATCGTCGTAGCCCATCCAGACGACATTGTTGTCCTTCGAGCCGCGCCACTCATGTTCGCCGAACGTCGGCAGTTCCCAGTTCACGCCGTCGTCCGACTCGGCATAGGCGATGCCGTACCGCGGCAGCCCCGGGGGCGGGTCAGGCTCGACCGTCCTGGGGTTGAATAATTGATACCACATGCGAAACACCCCGTCCTCCCCACGGAGCACGCTGATATAGCTGAATCGTTCGCCCTCCAGGATCGGATTGCCTTCATAGTGAATCGGCGTATGAAAATGCCGCTCCACGATCGCGCGACTGTGGCCGGGCACCCAGTAGTTGTCCACAAGGTAGTCGTCGTGAAGAAATTGCGGGCCGGTGTCGATCGCGATCGGCTCCTCAGGCACACCGTAGGCCGGCATGACGAAATAAGCAGCCATGAACACCAACGCCGTAAGCACGGTAAAACTGCGCCAGTCGGCCACACACACCGGCAGACGGCAGTCAATCGAAACGTTCAACATGAAACAGGCTCCAGATCGATAAAAAGGGGCGATAGATTAACGACACGCAGTCGCGGAAAGCAGCATCAAACCGACTCATAGAAAACACGATGCGTTGTTCAGGTCCGACAAGATCACAAAGGCGGCGAACTTTGTTGTTGAAAGCGGTAGACGGCCGTGGTACCATTGCGGGACGATTGTCACAGGATCCGTGGTGACTGTCAACCCCTTTTTCGGAGATCGAGCAGAATGGTTGATCGCACTGAGCAGGTACTCGACATCCTTGAGCATGCTCTGACCGACCAGTGGGCGACGCCCGGCCGTCGGCTGCGTTCCGAGCGGGACTTGGCCATGGTGCTGGACGTGGGCCGCCGTCAGGTCAACGAGGCGTTAAGCCAACTGGCCTACCGGGGCCTGCTCTCGCGCACCCGCGGCAGTGGCACCTACGTCGTCAAGCGGGCCGAGCCGTCGGACGCCCGCGCCGCCCGGCTGCGGGAGGTATGGGAGCAGAGCGAACTGGACAATGTGGACCAGATTTTTCTGCCCACAAGCCAATCCGCCGCGCCGCTTTCGCACCGCACGGGCAACGCGCCGCTTCGCCTGTGCCTTTGCGGCGACTGGCTCGACGCCTCGCCGATCCACCACGCCGCCGTCGAGCGGATGATTGCAACCGTGCAACATCTCGGCCACGCGCTGTCGATCGTGTCCGTGCTGGACGAATCCGGGCGTCCGCTGACCGCCACCACCCTGCGGCAGCGGTTGCGTGCCAATCCCGCCGACGGGTACCTCGTCGTCGATCGCTGGGGTGAGCTGTTTTCCCGCGCAGCGGAAGGGATTCATCGGCCCACCATCTTCTGCGGCAACATCTGCGGTCTGCGCCACGAGCCGGCCGTGGGCATCTGCCAGTATGACGTGGCACCTCAGGCTATGCGCCGCCTCAGTGAAGCCGGCTACAGCCGCATCGCCATGCTCGGCTATCACAACCCGGCGAACTCGATGGAGGCGCAGCAGGACGCCTACGAGGGAGCCGTCGACCGGCTGGGCCTGAACTACCGCCGATGTGAGCTGATCCGCCTGGGCGACCTGCGCAGCGGAGCGATTGTCCGCCAATTGCTCGAATCGAAGGATCGACCGGACGCCATCTACCTCAGCGACCAGTTCCTCGCCCCCGCCGTGATCGAGGCGCTCGAATCCACAAAACTCACGCTCGGCCGGCATCTGGGCCTGGTCTGCTTCACCAACCGCGGCGTGAGCGACCTGCCCACCACATGGAGCCGCTACGAAGTCGACATCCGCCTGGCCGGCCAACTTGCGGTCGAGGCGCTGCTGCGGACCATCGAAACCGGCGAGGAGTACGCCAGCAACATCCTGCTCCAACCGAGATGGCACCCCCGACAGTCCCATATCCAGCCCGGCACGACCCCACCGCCCGCCCGCAAAGCAATGACGGCGTCAAAATCGCGGTAGATAGCTTGACATCAACGGCAAGTGTGGTACCTTTATCGGGCCAATTCTAAATTGGCACATTCAGTTCGGTTTTTCAGTTTCACGACTTCATTTTCAGGAGGAACTTCCCATGCGTATGGCTGCAAATCTGATCGTCGGTGCCGTGACTTGTGCGACAATCACAAGCGTCTCCCTCGGCTCGCTCGTGATTCGCGAGTCGGACGACTTCGTCAATAGTGCCAATGGCCAATACGAAGCGGACGCCATCCCTCAAAACGCCTCGCCCTCATGGACCGGGGTAGGCAGCGGTCAGGACTACGGCGTCAGCGGCGGCGAACTGACCCTCACGACCCTGCACAACAATAGTCGTTTCTTCCACCTTGACCCGAGCTTTGTTCGCGCCACCGGGTATACAGTCGAATTCCGGATGCGAGTCGATGACATCGATGACCCGCGCGGTCCAGTGCTCGTTCGCATCGCCGACGGTACGGAACAGGTTGAACTCGAATGGTGGGATAATTCGATCATTCGGTGGAATAGTTCAAGCTCGGTTATCCCGGATCCGTCAGTGTATCGCACCTACCGCATCGCCTACGACCCCTCCGCCGACGAAGGGGCTGGCGCTTACTCGGCCTGGATTGACAACATTCTGGTCTCCGACGAACTCACCGGCAATGCCTCCACGACCAACCAACTTCTGTTCGGCGACACGTCCAGCAGCCGCTACGGCGGCACGACTACGTGGGATTACGTCCGTTGGGACACCACCGGCGCATACGCCCCGATCCCCGAACCGGCGTCGCTCGCGCTGCTGGGTATCGGCGGCGCGTTGCTGCTCGGTCGACGCCGCACCGCGTAACGTGGGCCCTAGGCCCCATATCACGACCTTTTGCGAAACGGCTCCCCCCTTCCGGTGGAGCCGTTTTGTTTGCAACCGAACGATCATGACTTCAGACTAAAGCGTATGGATAACAACCGAGGAATTGCCGAGCACCTGCCGCTCGAGCATGTGCGACGTCTTTCGCTGCCCGCCATCGAGCCGATGGGCGACAGCAACATTCACCGCCGATACGCCATCGAAGCCGCAGCGTGGGTGTGGCACTCGGCGTGCGCGATCGACGAACCGGCTGTGCTTCGATTCACGAATACGTTCACGCTCGACGAGCCGACTGCGATCCGCCTGCACCTTAGTGCCGATCAGCGATACGAATTTTTCATCGACGGGCAGTACGTCGGCATGAGCCCGGACCGCTGCGATCTCGGCCAGTGGAGCTTCGCCTCGTATGCGATTGACCTCACCGCGGGCGAACATCACTTCGAGGTGCTCGCCTGGTGGATCGGTGCCGATGCGCCCACCGCGCAGGTCTCACGGCAGGGCGGGTTCATCTGCGCTGCCGAGGGGCTGGAAACACAACTGAACACCGGCACGGGACCATGGCAGGTGCAGCGACTGGCGGGCTGGTCGTTTCGTCACAAACAGATGCACGCCTACCACGCCATCGGCGCGGCCCAGACGATCGATGGTGCAGCCTGGCACGGCCCCACGCAAGCGCCCGAGCGAGCGAGCATCGTCGCCGG
>JBGUBD010000023.1 GCA_041821185.1 Phycisphaerales bacterium AB-hyl4
AAAGCTGCGGAAGTTGCGATTGGTGGTAAAGCCGTTGGCACTGAGCTTGACCGCCAGCAGCTTGGCATTGACCTCGCGAAGGGCGTCCTGCTGGGCGTCAAGCTCTTCGTTTTGCTGCTGCAATCGCATCAGCGGCTGACTCTCAACCGCCATGAGCTGGTCGATGATGTCGCCAGTGGGCAGGCCTGACATCAGTCCGGTGCCGAGCGAAATACCACTCATGAACTACAATCCCTGGCGAGGCTCCGTGTCGTGTGAGCGCGTTATAGGCGCGTGGAATCAGGGGCTCTGTGACCGTTATCGGCCAGCCCGCGCGAGAAAAATGAAGCAAATCGGCAGAATTTTGGATAGCTTCCGTGGCGACTGCGGATGCTCTCGGCAGATGTGGGGTGAGGGCCAGACCACGAAGCGCAGTGGGAGGAAGCGGCGGCGGCCTTTCTAGCTTATTACGCCGAGCACAAGTACGACACGACTGGCCCTTACGCGGGCATCCCGGAGTTGCTTGACAGCCTGGTTGAGCGTGATGTGAAACTGGCGGTGCTCAGCAACAAGCCGAACCCGGCGACGCAGGAAGTGGTTGCGACGCTGTTCAGCCGATGGCCTTGGGAGGCGGTGGCGGGCGCGAAGCCGGGCGTACCGTTGAAGCCCGATGCGGGGGCGGCGCTGGCGGTAGCGGACGAGTTGGGCATCGTCCCCGAGCGGTGGGTTTACGTCGGCGACACGCGGGTGGACATGCTGGCGGGCAAGTCAGCGGGCATGTACACGGTCGGCGTCACATGGGGGTTTCGGGACGAGGCCGAGCTCCGCGAGCACGGAGCAGACGCGATTATCCATCATCCATCACAATTGCCAGCAGCCATCGATCAAATGAGTATTGAAGGGGGCGTCTGACACGTACTCCCCCGGGACGACTCCAGCGGCCGGCGGCGGCCTGGATGTGACGCGTGCGCTTTGACAGTCTATTATCATATCGCCATGCCAGAACCCACGATCACACCCAGCGATGCCCGGCCAATGCTCCAGCCCGTCGGCAGCACGCCGCCATAATTGACGCTCGGCCCGAAGCGCCGACGCTTCTCCCTCGGCTCCGTTTGAGTGTGCCTCATTCATTCACGTACGCGATCCCTCTCGCATAGTTGACCGGGATCGCGACGACCGTTCCGCGACTGTTATCCTCGTTCCGAAAAATTCCAGATGAAGATCATCGACGAAATCAACCGTCGGCGAACGTTTGCGATCATCTCGCACCCGGACGCCGGCAAGACGACCCTGACCGAAAAGCTGCTGCTCTATGGCGGCGCGGTGCAACTGGCCGGCTCGGTCACGTCGCGCAAGAACCAGCGGGCCACCACCAGCGACTGGATGGAACTCGAACGCAAGCGTGGCATCTCGGTCAGCTCGACCGTGCTCCAGTTCGACTATGCGGGCCATCGCATCAACCTGCTGGACACGCCCGGACATAAAGACTTTTCCGAAGACACGTATCGCGTGCTCACGGCGGTGGACGCGGCGGTCATGGTCATCGACGCGGGCAAGGGCATCGAAGCCGAGACACGCAAGCTTTTTGAAGTCTGCCGGCAGCGCGGCGTGCCGATCTTCACGTTCATGAACAAGCTTGACCGCCCGACGCGCGACCCGTTGGAGTTGATGGACGAACTGGAAAGCGTGCTCGGTATTCATGCTTATGCGATGAACTGGCCGCTGGGTACAGGGCCCGACTTCAAAGGCATCTATGATCGCCAGGCAAGCGAAGCGCACCTGTTCGAACGCACGCAACACGGCAGCTACCGCGCGCCCGAAGAGGTCGGCGATATCGATCACCCGCTGATCCGTGATCGCCTGGAAGGTGACGTTCGGGAGCAGGTACGCGAAGAGCTCGCCATGCTTGATGAAGCAGGCGCGGCCTTTGATGTTGAGGCAGTGCGCGACGGCAAGCTGACGCCGGTCTTTTTCGGCAGCGCCATGAATAACTTTGGCGTACAACTGCTGCTGGACAGTTTCCTCGAATACGCGCCCGCTCCGGGGCGTCGCATGGCCGAGTGCGGCCCGATCGAACCGACGCACCCGACCTTTTCCGGCTTCATCTTCAAGATTCAAGCAAATATGGACCCGAGGCATCGGGATCGTATTGCCTTCGTGCGGGTTGTTTCGGGCAAGTTCACGCGTGAGATGACTGTCACGCATGCGCAGACCGGCCGACGGGCGCGTCTTTCCAATGCACAGGCGTTGTTCGGCCGTGAGCGAGAAACCATTGAAGAAGCGTTCCCCGGTGATGTCGTCGGCGTCGTCGGCGGCCGAGACTTCGGGATCGGCGCGACCCTCACGGAAGACCCGGCCATCGTCTACCACGAGATCCCCCGCTTCCCGCCCGAGTGCTTTGCCTATCTGCACAACCCGAACCCGTCCCAGTACAAGCGATTTGACCAGGGCGTTCAGCAGTTGCTTCAGGAAGGTGTGGTGCAATGCTTCGAGCTGCCGCAACGTCGACAGAAGGTGGCGCTGCTGGCAGCGGTGGGGCCATTGCAGTTTGAGATCGTGAAGTATCGGCTTGAAAGCGAGTACGGGGCCGAGGCACGTTTGGAGAGTGCGCCGTGGTCGATGGTGCGATGGTTTGCCCAGTCGATGGACGCCGAATCGCTGGCGAAGCTGTACCTGCCCGGCGGCGTGGAGCACGCGGTCGACACCCGCGGCGAGCCGGCCCTGCTGTTCGCCGACGACTGGCAAGTGCGCTACTTTAATGAACGTAATGCTGATGTGACGCTTTCATAAACCCATGCAATGCCACGCGAGCAACCGCAATGCCATACACTCTGACAAAGTCAACGCGTATTACGCTATTTGCCCTCGGCATCGCGACCATTTTGTTGTCGCTGTTGCCGTGGTTTGCCTGGAGCGAACGATCACGCCGACTTCTTTATGCAGAAGAGGCGGGGCTGTTGGAAGTCGCCAGCGCGGTACTCTGGCTGGGACTGGCGGCGAGCTTGTTCATCATTTTTCGGCCGACCAACTGGCGGGTGACCGCCGCGGCGGTGGTCTGTCTGTTCGCTGCGGCCCGTGAAGCCAGTTGGCATGATCGATTCACGGGTTACAGCGTGATGAAGATCGGCTATTACCTCGATCCGAGCTATCCCTTTGCCCAACGGCTGCTGTTCGCCGTGGCGATCGCGGTTGGCGTGGCTTGTATCGTGATCGTAGGCCTTACGCTTTTTCGTCATCTTCGTGAGAATCCCACTGGCCAGGCGGCCTGGGTGCAACACCTGCTGCTCGTTCTGGTCGTGGGCGTCACCGCCAAGGTGCTCGATCGGTCGCCTGCGATCATTGAAGATGCCACCGGCGTTGCGCTGCCGACGTTGCTGGCTCAGATCATGCACGCATGGGAAGAGGGACTGGAAATGCTTTTGCCTGTGCTGTTGTTTATCGCCGCTTTGTTGTTCGTGCGAGCCCGAATGCTTGAATCGGCATCGGTCGCACACGCGGTAAACGGTTGCCGCGACAGCCAATGACACGGGGACATTGCCTCGCATCATTTCATTGCTGCACATTGTTTATCAAGAGGCGATCAGGTGCGCAGTTCGGCCGGCGCTTCGGAAAACACGCTATCCGGCGGCGCGTCGAGTGCGTTATTGCACTCGGCCAAGGGTGTTCGTCGATGCTTGCGGAACGAACCAGGCGTAGTGCCCATGTATCGACGGAACGCTTTGCCGAAGGCGGCGTCCGTGTCGTAGCCGACCGCTTGGGCGACGAGGCTGATTGTCTCACCCTGAAGCAGGAGGTGGGACGCTTTTTTCATGCGCCACGCCGTGACGTAGCGTAACGGCGGCTCGCCGACGAGCTCGCTGAACTGCGCAGCGAAGGCGGAGCGCGACATGGCAACCGACTCGGCGAGCATGGCGACGCTCCAGTTTTTTTCCGGTGACTCGTGGATCAGTCGAAGCGCTTCGCCGACCTTCGGATCTGTCAGCGCCCGCAGCCAGCCCGACGCCCGGCAGCCGTGCGAGGTGCAGCCCGTGATGTAGGCCCGCACCGCGTGCACGAAGAGAATGTCGGTCAACCGATTCACCACGGTCTCCGATCCCGGCAGATTCGACGCGCTTTCCGACGCAATGAACTGCAGTGTGGACTGAAGCCAACGCACTTCCGCGCCACCTTCGTTGGATTGCAGATGAATGATCGGCGGGAGGCTATCCAGCAGCGGGTTTCGGCCGCCGTCCTCAAACTCAAAGCAACCCCAGATCATCGAGGTGGACGCACCACCGCCGCCGATGTTGAGCATTTTGGTCTTGTCACACTGTGTTCGGCCGATTTCATCGAGTGGCGTAAGCACACTGCCCATTGCATCGCGAAAGCTGTGCAACTTGCCATGCGGCAGGCAAATGAAGTCACCGCCAGCCATGGGAACCGGTTCGGCCAAGCCGTCCATTTCAAGCCAGCAACTGCCGCGTGAGATGACGTAGAACGCGGCGTGGCTCCACGCTTCGGGGACGGTAATTCCCCATGGCGCAGTGAATTCCGCGCGGCCGTAGCAGTGGCTGCGCACGCGAACAGTCTGCATCACGTCGGTCAACACATCCATAAAAAACCTCTCACGAAAGACGAATGGACGCAAAATATGGACGATCACCGTCTATTAATCTTCTGCGTTGGGTGTATTGTAGATCAACAGTCAGGAGAGACCAACATGAATCTTACGCAATCATCGGAATCGTCGGCCGTCCGACGTCGGGTCGGACATGCTGTTCACGCCAGCCGCGGCCTCATCGGGTCGGGAGTGCTGCTGGTGGTTTTCGCGGCGACCGCCGGCTCGCTGGCCGCGTGGAAGTATGCCTCGCTTCAGGCCGCCGCCGCCTCGATCGATCAGCCCGAGCCAGTGGAACTGATCAGCGTTGCGGTCGCGACGGAGTATGTGCATCACCCGATGACCACGTCGATCGGCACGGTGCGGGCGCTGCGTTCGATCACTCTCCGCAACGAAGTGCCCGGCACGGTGGCTCGCGTCGGCCTGACGCCGGGCCAGGTGGTCGACGCGGGCACGCTGCTGGTGGCGATGGACGTGTCGGTCGAACAGGCGGAATTGCGCGCCAGGCAGGCTCAGGCCAATCTGGCGCAGACCCAACTCGATCGCGTCCAGCGGGCGCTGAAAAGCCAGGCCGTGTCCGAAACGGAACTCGACCGGGCGCGAGCAGAGCGCGACGTTGCGCTGGCCGAGGTTGCTCGCCTCGAAGCGATTATTAACCGGAAGACCATTCGCGCGCCGTTCCGCGCACGCGTGGGCATGGTCGATCTGCATCCGGGCCAGTACCTCGAGGCGGGCAGTCGGCTGACGACGTTGCAGGGCGTTGACGAGGCGCTGCATATCGACTTTTCCGTGGCGCAGCGCGTCGCGGCCAAGTTAAGCGAGGGCGATCGTATCCCGGTCGACATCGGCGGCGGCGAGGCCATCGACGCGACCGTCATCGCTATCGATGCCAGGGTTGATCCGGCGACACGCAACGCAATGGTGCGAGCACGCATCGACGCGACGGGCAAGGCGATCCGGCCGGGAGCGTCGGTGCGTGTGCATGTACCAGCGGGCGTCGCGCGGCAGGGTGTCAACGTGCCGATCAGCGCGCTGAGACGTGGCCCGGAGGGGGATCACGTGTACGTCGTGCCCGATGTCGGCGACGTGGCCGAAATGCGCGCCGAGCGGCGAATGGTGCAGGCCGGTGCGATGGTCGGCGATGCCGTCGTGGTCAGCGCCGGGCTCGCGGCCGGCGAACGCGTGGCGGCGTCCGGGTCGTTCAAACTATACGACGGCGTGCGTGTGGACATCGCCGACGACCAGGAACCGCTGGCCAACCTCGCCCGTTGACACGATACGCAGGTACAAGGCGTATTGTCTCAGTCGCTTTGTCTTTCGATCTAACAGGAGCACACATGTCTGAAGCCAGAAAACTACTCGTCCTTGTCGGAAGCCCACGTCGCGATGGAAATACGGCCATGCTGGCTGAGGGCGTGCAACGTGGCGCGGCAGCGTCTGGCACGCAGGCGACGCTCCGCTTTGCGGATGATTACATCACCGACTTTCTACGGGACTGCCGAACGTGTCGTCGATCCGACGGCGAATGCGCGATCAGCGATCGGTTTCGCACACTGTTTCTTGAAGACTTTTTGCCTGCGGATGGCGTCGTCTTCTGCACGCCGATTTACTGGTATGGCATGTCAGGACAGACCAAGACGTTTTTCGACCGCACCTTCTGCTACTACGCAGGGTCGTATCCGCAGTCCGAGGAAGTCCTTGAAGCTATGTGTCGAAAACGCATCGGACTCGTGCTGGCGTCCGAAGAGACATACCCCGGTGCTGCTCTGGGCATCATTCACCAGATCCAGGAATTTTCGCGATACACGCACTCCGAGTTTGTCGGGACGGTTGGGGGGATTGGCAATCGTCGCGGCGAAGTTGCCCATGACCCGCGCGATCCGATGCGGGGCGCTGAGCGGCTCGGGCGTGAGATGTTCACGCGTCATTACGCCGACTACCGCGCGGACACACCTCGTTCAACGGGCGTCTGGTGCGGTTGATTTGCGGGGGGCGTGTGAACGCCACTGACCGTGTTCCATGAAATAGGACAGGAAGGAACGGAATACTAATGAGTGCGCCAGGACTAACGGCTGCCCGGTCAATCACGGACATTTTCATTCGCCACCCCGTGCTCGCGGTGGTGGTGAGCATCGCCATCGTGCTCATGGGTTGGCGGTCGCTTTCGACGTTGCCGGTGCAACAGTATCCGCAGCTTGAAAGTTCGTCTGTGGTGATCACGACGATCTACACTGGCGCGAGCGCCGAGACGGTGCGCGGCTTTTTGACGACGCCGATCGAGCGGGCCGTGTCGGCGATCAGCGGCGTGGACTACATCGAGTCGACCAGCCGCGCGGGTGTGAGCACGGTCACGGTTCGGCTGGACCTCAACCATGACAGCACGGCAGCGCTGGCGGAGGTGACCGCACGGCTGCAGCAGGTTCGCTCGGAGTTGCCTGCCGAAGCAGAACCGCCGACGCTCGAGGTGCAGCGGGCGGATCGGCCTTACGCGTCGTTCTACATCAGCTTTACGTCGAGCGAGCGCAGTGTTTCGGGAGTGACTGACTGGTTGTCGCGCACGCTGCAGCCACAACTCGGCACGCTGCCGGGCGTGCAGCGGGTGACGGTGGAAGGCGGCCAGCCAATTGCGATGCGAGTTTGGATCGATCCGGATCTGCTCGCCGAGCACAACCTTTCGCCGGGCGATGTGCACGCGGCGTTGCGTCGTAACAATTACCTCGCGGCCGTGGGGCAGACCAAAAGCGACATGGTACAGGTGAACCTGCTGGCCAACACCGACTTGCGGACGGTGGAAGAGTTTGAAGACCTGATCGTCGTCGACCGCGGCGGGGCGATGGTGCGCTTAAGCGACGTGGCCCGCGTTGAACTCGGTGCGGAAGAGCCGGACATGGTGGCCAAGTTCAACCATGACGAAGCGGTCTACCTTGGCGTCTGGCCGCTGCCCGGCTCGAACGAAATCGATGTGGCGAGAGCGTTACGCGCGGAGATGGATCGCCTCGAACCGACCTTGCCAGGCGATATCGAGATGGCGCTCGCTTACGACGCGACCACCTTCATGGAAGACGCGCTGCGGGAGATCACCATCACGCTGGCGGAGACGATTCTCATCGTCGGGTTGGTCGTATTCCTGTTCCTTGGCTCGATTCGCACGGCCCTCGTGCCGTTGATCGCCATGCCGGTCTCGCTGATCGGAGCGGGGATTGCCATGTACGCCTTCGGGTTCAGTCTGAACCTGTTGTCGATGCTTGCCATCGTGCTCGCGGTGGGTCTGGTGGTCGATGACGCGATTGTGGTGGTTGAGAATATCGAGCGACACGTTCGACTGGGCAAGTCGCGCGTTGAAGCGGCGCTGCAAGGGTCGCGTGAGTTGGTTCGGCCGATCATCGCGATGACGATCACGCTCGCCGTGGTCTATATCCCCATTGGCTTTCAAGGTGGCTTGACTGGTTCGCTGTTCCTCGAGTTTGCCATCACGCTCGCGGCGGCGGTGGTGACCTCGGGCGTAGTGGCGATCACGCTTTCGCCTTATCTCAGTTCGCGCTTTGTTCACCCGCAGGGCAAGCAGGGCTGGTTAACCGTGTGGGTTAATCGCGGTTTTGACCGCGTTCGCAGCGTGTACGGCCGACTGCTTGACGGAGCGATGCAGATGCGCGGTGCGATCGTGTTGACGTCGCTGCTGATCATGGCGGCAGCCTGGCCGATGTATATGTTCTCCCGCCAGGAGCTGGCGCCGATTGAAGATCAAAGCCACATCAGCCTGTTCCTCGAAGCTGCGCCTGACTCGTCGCTCGCGGCGGTCAATCGCGAGTCGGCTCACGTGATCGACGTGGTGAACGCGTTTCCTGAAGCGAAGTTTATGTGGTCGTTGACGATGCATTGGGGCGGCTTCGGCGGATTTGTCGCGAAGGACTGGCGCGAGCGCGATCGCTCCACCGAGCAGATCTATGGTGAGTTGTTCGGGGCCGTGTCACAGATACCGGGTTTGCGCGTGTTCCCTCGGCTCGATCCGCCGCTGCCTACGCCGGGGCAGTATGACGTTGAGCTGGTATTGCAAAGCGATGCGACGCCTGAAGAAATGCTCGAAACGGTTGCGGCCATCGTCGACGCTGGCTGGCAGAGCGGGAAGTTTCTCTATGTTGATACGGATCTGAAGATCGACCTGCCGGAGGCGCACGTGGTGATCGATCGCGAGCAGGTGGCAGACCTCGGTCTCGATCTCGCGGGCGTGGGGCAGGAACTTGGTACGCTGCTCGGCGGCGGGTATGTCAACCGCTTCAACTATTTTGATCGCAGCTACAAAGTCATCCCGCAGATTGGCGAGGAAGGCCGAGCGACGGTCGGCCCGCTGCTTGACCTGAAGATCAAAACGCCCGCCGGCGATCTCGTCCCGGTCTCGACGTTTACGCGAATCGAGACCGGCACCGCTCCGCGCACACTTGATCGCTTTCAGCAGCGAAACGCGGTGCGCGTCTTCGGCGGCGTGAATCCGGGGGTCACCAAGGAAGAAGGGCTACGCGTGCTTGAAGACGCCGCGATCGCAGTGGCCGGGCACAACGTCGTGCTCGACTACGCCGGTGAATCGCGGCAGATTCGCCTGGAAGGGTCGGCCCTGCTCGTCACGCTCGCGTTCGCGCTGGTGTTGATATATCTAACCCTCGCAGCGCAGTTCCAGAGCTTCCGCGACCCGCTGATCGTGTTGCTGGGCTCCGTGCCGTTGGCGATCTCGGGTGCGCTGATGTTTAGCTTCCTCGACCTGACGACGATGAACATCTACTCGCAGGTCGGGTTGGTAACACTGGTGGGGTTGATTGCGAAAAACGGCATCCTCATTGTCGAGTTCGCCAATACGTTGCAGGAGCGCGGCCTTGAGAAGGCATCGGCGCTGCGCGAAGCGGCACAGACGCGGTTGCGGCCCGTGCTAATGACATCGGCAGCCACGGTATTCGGCCACATGCCTCTGGTGTTTGTCAGCGGGCCCGGTGCAGGGGCGCGCAACAGCATCGGCACGGTGCTGGTGGCCGGGATGCTCGTGGGCACGATGTTTACGTTGTTTGTTGTTCCAGTGTTTTATTCGTTGATTGCGGCAAAGCGTCAGCCCATTGCTGACGAAATGAGTCGTGAAGTCGAAACGCCGGCGTTTGCGACCGGCTCGATGGAAGCAGGTTTGACATGAATATGCAAAACTTCCAGACGAATTGGATGACTCATCTGATTACGGTGACGGCGACGGTCATGGTCGGAGGCTGCACGGTCGGGCCTGATTATGAATCGCCGACGATTGACATGCCCGCGACGTGGGGTTCGCTGAGTGATGAGGCTGTGGTGGACGATCACGCGGTGATACCCACGAGTGAATCGAAGTCGTTGGCGACGTGGTGGTTGGCGTTTGAAGACGAAACGCTCAGTGCGCTGATCGAGCGAGCCGTACGCACCAACCTTGACCTGCATGTGGCACAGGTGCGTGTGCGTGAGGCGCGAGCGCGGCGGGGCATCGCCTCGGCGGACCTGTTGCCGACGGTGTTCGGCGGAGGTGCATACACGCGCAGCCGAACGAGTGCCAATGCGTATGACGACCCCACCGCCGGCACGGAGGCCAGCTTGTACCAGGCTGGTTTCGATGCGATCTGGGAGGTGGACGTTTTCGGGGGTGTGCGACGCAATGTCGAAGCGGCGGCTGCGGATATCGCCGCGAGCATTGAAGATCGGCGCGACGTGCTCGTCACACTGCTGGCCGAGGTGGCGCAGAACTACGCAGAGTTGCGCAGCTATCAACGACGAATCGCAATTGCGCAAGCCAATCTGGAAGGCCAGCGCGAAACGCTCGCGATTACGCGCATGCGTTTGGACGCCGGGTTGGTCAGCGACCTTGATGTCACGCGCGCCCGAGCACAGGTGCGTACGACCGAGTCGCAGATCCCGGCGTTGGAAAGCGCGGCGAGGCAGTCCATTCATGCGTTGAGCGTATTGCTTGCCGAGCCGCCGACGACGCTGGTGGCGGCGTTGTCTATGAGCAGGCCGATGCTGGCCGCGCCGGATGACGTGCCCGTCGGCTTGCCATCGGAGTTGTTGCGACGTCGGCCTGACATTCGCCGAGCCGAGCGCGAACTGGCCTCGATCACTGCCCGGGTGGGTGTCGCCACGGCGGAGTTGTTCCCCCGTTTTTCGCTGACCGGCTCGCTGGGATTGTCCAGCTCGCAGTTCAGCGATCTTGGCGATTATGGCAGTCGATTCTGGTCGTTTGGTCCGAGCGTGAGCTGGCCGGTGTTCGACTTCGGCCGCATCCGTAGCAACATTGACGTGCAGTCGGCTCGCGAGGAGCAGGCGCTGCTGCGCTACGAACAGGTTGTGCTCACCAGTTTGCGCGAAGTGGAGGATGCTCTGGTTGCCTTCACAAAGGAGCAGTCACGCCGCGTAGCACTCGCCTCAGCGGTTGATGATAACCGTCGCGCCGCCGAACTTGCTGACGAACTTTACCAACAGGGTCTTACCGACTTTCTCAGCGTTCTTCAGTCACAGCGCGATCTGTTGATATCGGAGGACGCATTGGTACAAAGCGATCGCGCGGTGGTGACGCAACTGGTGAGCCTGTACAAAGCGCTCGGCGGCGGCTGGGAAGCGGAGACGATGGTGTATTAAAGGCGATCGTATTATGAAACGTGATATGGGCCCATTGCGTTGTAGGCAAGGCGCACTTGTGATGGGGCTTTGCCGTGCTCATCGAACAACATCAGTTCGTTGGGTTTGTCGGTATGCAACCAGGGTTCGGGGAGATAGTGGTGGCGTTGGGGCGGGACGGGCTTGCCCTCGGGCGTGGTGAGGAAGTATCGGCCGACGTTGTGGCCGTTGAGGTAAATCTGTCCCTTGCTCATGCCCCGCGGCTCGCACCACAACGGCGCGTCGGTGCGCTTGGCATTGAAACGGGCTCGGAACCAGGCGGGCTGGTCGGGCAATGTTTTTGGCATATCTGCGAACGCGTCTTCGGCGGGCGGCCCCCAGGGACGGAAGGCCCACTGGCCGCGGTTGGTCAGTGTCTGGGTGACTTCGTATAGCGTCACGATCTGGTCGAGCTTGTGGCTGGCATTTAGTGGTGTGAACAGTGCCAGGGTGAGCGTGTTGACGCCGCCGGTCATCGCGCCTTCGCCGGGCTGGAGCACGAGTTGCATCGCGTCGGCCGACTGTTCGGGATGATGGAAGGCGATCGGCGTGTCATTGAGCAGCAGCAGAGCGATGCCGGGCAGGTTGCTCAGGTGGAGAATGTAGGGTCGTTTGCCTTTGGGCTTGAACTTCCATCGGATGACATCGCCGCTTGGTCGATCACCTTCGCGCATGCCGGGGAGATAGCCGACGAATTCGAACGGGTCGGGTAGACGTTCGTTGGTGATGTCGGGTTTGGGCAGTCGGCTGGCGTTGACTTGATGGATGTGGCCGAAAAGCCCCTTCCGCGGGTTGAGGTGCGCGCCATCACACGCCCGGCCGAGGTTGTCAGCAAGGACGACGACGTCGCCGGCCAGCCGAAGCTTGCTCGGCCCGGACGTTGCGCCGGGTCCGCGGCCGAGGATGTCAAGTCGCTTGCCCTGGCTGAACAGATGCAGGCGGTCGGCGGCTTCGGGGGCGAGGGCGTAAGCGGATTTGGCGGCGCCGATGCCGATGCGGTACCAGCCGTAGCCCTGGTTTTGGCCGAGTTGCTCGAGGCTGGCCGGTCCGTCGATTTTCTCAAACGCGTCGTCCGAGCCGTCGACGATGGCCTGCTGCGAAGCGTGTTGCCAACTGGTGAGGCGGGGGGCGACGGAGCGTGTTGGGGTGGTGGGGCGGTGGGTGGTGAGTTCGCCATCAAGCGAGACGAAGGTCATCGTCTGCCAACCCTTGGCGAACATGGGCTCGCCATCATCATCAAGCCCGGCACAACCGACCGCGAGGCCCGCTTCGCATGCGTAGGTCGCGTCGATCTGTTTATCGTTGAGCACGACGACGGTCAGGTCATCAAGCTTTTCAATGGCGGGCTGCTTGTTGGCGGGCACGGTGATCTGCAGTTCAACGCCGTTGAGGTTGACCGTGCCTTCCGCGCCGGCGGGGCCGAAGAGCACGAGCATCTGCCGCGCGAGGAAAGCCCATGGTCGGAGGTTGGTGTGTTCGAGCTGCGCGACGCCGCCGAGATTGGTCTGCAACAGCAGCCAGGCGGCGCGGTCGTCGCCTAAGGGGACGGTGAGGGTCAGGCCGTTGTGCAGGAGGAGGTCGACGGTGTCGCGTTTGTCTTTTTCGTCTCGCATGATGAAGACGACGTCACCCTGACTGCCGCGCTGGTGAGCGACGGCGAGGGCGTGGCGGTCGGCTTCGGGGCTGGGCATGACGTGGGCCGAGCCTGGCGTGAGGTTGGCGAAGACATGATGGAACTGGCTGGCGAAGGTGGCGATGCGTTTGACGGCGGCGTACTTTTCGCCGCGGCCGCCGGCTTCGAGCAATGGGGCGTCGACGTCGTGGCTGGTGGTGATGTAGCGGTCGTGACCGAGCAGGGTCTGGCCGGCGTTGAAGGCGAAGTTGGTCCCGCCGTGGAATGGCATGAGGTTGAACTGCGCACCGCTGGCGAGTGCGTGGGCGATGCGTTCGAGCAGTTGGTCTGCGTCGATTGCGCGCGGCCGACGCTCGCCCCAGTGGTCGAGTCGGCCGGTGGGCAGCTCGCTGACGAAGCGCGGCGTGTCAGGCTGTACGATGGCGAGCTGGCGCAGGTCGGGCATGAGGTTATCGCTGGCGTGCCAGGTGTCGATCGTGCCGTCGATGCGCTGCCAGAGATTGTTGGCGTTGCAGATGGGCACCATGCAGCCGTTCTCGCGGAGATAGCGAACCAACTCGCCGAGGTATCGTTGGCCCTGCACGTTGTTATGGCATAACCATTCGTTTTCAACCTGCATCATGATCACCGGCCCGCGGCCGCCGCCGAGGTAGCCGCCCGCGGCGTCGCCGGGCACGTTGCCGGTGGGCACGGCAGGGGGCAGGCCCTCCGTCGGTGTGGTCAATTGCAGATCGCGAACTTGAGCCATGACCGCGCCGAAGTAGCGGGCACAGGCTTCGAGATAGGGGGGGCTGGCTTCGCGAAGCGTGAGGTCGCCGTGGGTGGTCAGCCAGGCCGGGTGGCCGGCGAAGTCCCAGCCCGTACCAATGAACGGGCCCGGCCGAAGCGTGCAGTACATCCCCTCGTCGCGAACAATCTCGACGAATCGGCGAAGGTCGCGCTCGCCCGAAAAATCAAACTTGCCCGGCTGCGGTTCGTGCAGGTTCCAGAATACGTACGTATCGATGCAGTTGAGCCCGGCCTGCTTCGCGGCACGAATGCGCGGCCGCCACAGTTCGCGCGGCACGCGGGCATAGTGGATCGCTCCACTGACCAGCCAGGTTCTTCGGCCATCTACGATCAGGCTTTGACTGTCGAAGGTAATCGTCGACATAAACTCCCCTCAGCGAGGCACGCTTGCGACAACCATAGACGCAGCGACCGTCGCTTGCAATCGTCACTCGGCCAGTTACTTCTTGCTCAACGCGCCCCCAACCACTGAACCAGCGCCAGCACCATGGCCGCCGCCACCAACGCCACCGCCGCCGCAAGACGCACCAGTTCCAGCCGCCAGCCCGCCATCCCCAGCAACCATCGGCCGCCCGGCCAGTGCGCCCACGCCGCCGCCAGCGGTGCCCCGGCCAGCAGCCCCGCCTGCACATTCGTCATCGCCGTGGTGTGAAACCGCCCCATCATCACCATCGCCAGCACCAACGGCAGCGCGACATCCACCGCCCCGGTCAGCCCATGGCGGAACCGAAACGCCAGCACCACCAACCCCCCGCCCAGCAGCACCGCCGCGAGCGTCATCGTCCACTGTGCCTGTGTGAAGTTATACGAGAGCAACGTCGCAACCGATGTCCCCGCGGCCGTGATTGCGAGCACCATCGGGAGAGCCCGCCCCCCAAACCCGCCGCCTCGCCTCGCCACACCGTGCATCGCCCACCAGCAAAGCAGCACTGCAGCGCTGAGCCCGATGAGCCATGTCACCGCCTCAAGCCGGTCCCAGTGATAACGTAAATGCGCCTGCAACAGCAGCGGCGGCAGCCCCACCGCCACCACCCCGCGCACCACCCACCCCATCGCTGGCTGCAATCGCAATCGACTCACCACCACCGCCGCCACCACAACGGTCGGTACACCCACAACGAGCAACCACTGATGCGCCTGATTCGGCGGGATGCGCGGCAGCCCCGACCGGGCAAGGTAGCCCGTCACCATGGCGCACAACACCGCCAGTGCCCAGCCCAGGCATCGCGTCGGCAGCAGCGCACCGGCCGCACCGAGTGCCAATGGCAACGCAATGCCCAGGCCGAGCCAGGTCGGGTCGATCACTCGCGGATACCTTCGATCGCGATCAGCATCGTGACTTCATCGCCCACCAGGTCGAGCATTTCGTCCATGCCGTAGTCGCTGCGGTTGAGTGTAAATTGTGTGTGGAAGCCGGTGCGGTGTTCGCCATGCATGCCTTCGCCTTCGCCGGTCTTGACCAGGTCGACGGTGATCTCATGCGTTTCGCCGTGCAGTGTCATGTCGCCGGTCACTTTGTAGCCGTCTTCATCTTCCAACGGCTCGGCCGACGTGCTCTGGAACGAGATGGTGGGGAATTCGGTCGCGTTGAAAAAGTCGCTGGAGCGCAGGTGCTCATCGCGCTGCGCGTTGTTCGTGTCGATACTCGTGGTATTCACTGTGAATGAGAAGGTTGGCTCGTCGCCCAACTCGTATTCGCCGGAGACTTCGTTGAACCGGCCGTACACCGGTGCGACGTCAAGGTGCATGACATGAAAGTAGATGCTTGTATGTACCGGGTCGACTTCGTAAGTCTCGGTCTCGGCAGCAGCGTCGTCGGTCCACGCGAGCGTTGCCATACCAACCAGCGCGACCGCCAGCACCCAACCACTCCTACGATTCCATCGTGTGTCTGTCATCAGAATGTTCCCTCAATCTAGAACCATCGAATCATGCGAACGCGCGTCCGCCATTACCATGTTTGACTTACAACTCAGCGTGCCCATTTATTCCCTGCGTGATGATAGGGTACGCCCCGTTGCCTGTAATGGTTTGATCGTTGTCGAATTCTTGACCCTCCGCACCGCCACCTCTACACTGCTTTCAACGTCGGCTGAGGGGACGACTCGATGGCAACTTGCCGACGACTCTCCCTTCTACCGTCAGCAGCCCGTCATGCGACGTGTTGCACTGGACGTTCCCCACCCAAGCCAGCAAGGAGACTGTTATGGCTTTTTCGTTACCCGACCTTCCTTATGCCCACAATGCGCTCGAGCCGGTGATTGATGCCAAGACGATGGAAATCCATCACGGCAAGCATCACCAGAAATATGTCGACGAGCTGAACAACGCCGTCAAGGGCACGGAGTGGGAAAGCAAGAGCATCGAAGAGATCTGCAAGAACATCAAAAACCTGCCCGCTGACAAGCAAGGCCCGGTGCGGAACAACGGCGGCGGCCATTTCAACCACAGCTTCTTCTGGCCTCTGCTCACCACCCCCGGCAAGGGCGGCTCGCCGTCGGGTGAACTGGCGAAGAAGATCGACAGTGATCTCGGCGGTATGGACAAGCTCAAGCAGGACTTCGAAACCGCCGGTGCCAAGCGCTTCGGCTCCGGCTGGGCCTGGGTCTGCGTCAAGAGCGACGGCAAGCTCTGCGTCTGCTCCACTCCCAACCAGGACAACCCATTGATGGAAGGCATCGCCGAATGCCCCGGCACGCCCATCCTCGGCGTCGACGTCTGGGAACATGCCTACTACCTCAACTACCAGAACCGCCGACCCGATTACCTCAAGGCCTTCTGGGACGTGGTCAACTGGTCGCAGGTCGAGAAGAATCTCGCCAACGCAAAGTGACCGCCTGATCGCTATCGATGATCCATAAAACAGCCCGCGCATCACACGATGCGCGGGCTGTTGTTTTTACGAACTCAAACGGCTCGGACGTGAATCTCGGGTGCGCTGGAAGCCCACGGATTCAATCCGTGGGCTTCGCTGTGCAATCGTGCG
>JBGUBD010000024.1 GCA_041821185.1 Phycisphaerales bacterium AB-hyl4
TCATCCTGGAAACAGGGGTTCGAATCCCCTAGGGGACGCTTGACCGTTGGTCACCAGACCAACGGTCTTTTTATGCGCCAACCGCGATTCCGGGGCCACCAAGTCGTTTTCAGTCGTACCGGTGGATTCTTCAAGTGTGACAACTTGGGACAGGTTTTGACCGCTGCGGACCCGCTTTTGTGTCCCTATGTGTGTCCCTGACAGTTCGAAGCGAGGCAGCTTCGCCACGATCCCGGCCACAGGCATGTGATCGGCATGAACGTAGCGAGCGACCTGGCTCGGCGTCTTGTGCCCGGTGAAGGCCTGCAGAATGGAGCCGCCCGCACCCGTGGCACCGCCCCAGGTACAGGCGGTATGCCGGAGCGCGTGAAAATCGAACTTGTGCCCGCGACTGTCCACGAACGGGATACCGGCCGCGATAAGGTGCTGCTTGAATACCTTGTTGCAGGTGCGTGGCAGGAGGCCGGCGAACACGCGGGCCCGCGGCTTCACGTCGGCCGGCCGGAGGTTCCGCAACTCGTCGATGACGTCGAGATGCAGGTGCACCGTCTGCTCGGTGCGGTTCTTCGCCAGACGTGCCGGCAGTTCGATACGCGGTATGTCGCCATCAAGAAACACGTCGCTCCATTGCAGGGCGTAAAGCGCCCCGCGACGCAGGCAGGTAAGCGCCGCCGTGAGGTAGACCACCCGCCGCTCGCCGGCCACGTCCAGCAGCCGCTGGAACTGCTCGGGCGAGATGGCCCGACGCTTCACCCGCTCCTTGCCGCGTGCATCGACTCGGCCGACGCGGGCAAGCGGATTGCGTGCA
Organism: Phycisphaerales bacterium AB-hyl4; assembly: GCA_041821185.1. Classification (NCBI taxonomy): domain Bacteria; kingdom Pseudomonadati; phylum Planctomycetota; class Phycisphaerae; order Phycisphaerales; family Phycisphaeraceae; genus Natronomicrosphaera; species Natronomicrosphaera hydrolytica. The sequence goes on from JBGUBD010000024.1 coordinate 809, forward strand.
ATCAACTCGCGCGACGCCAGCCACTTGAGCAGGCCGCTGATCGCTGCGAGATATTCGTTTTGCGTCTTGGCCCCCATCGCCTTCTGCTGTGATCGCCAGGCGTCGAACGACTCCGGCGTCACGTCCCGCACCAACCGCCAGCCGCATTCAGCGAACAGACGTTCGTTGCGGTTCTCCAGGTGCTCGACGTATTGGCGATTGTGCCCCTGGGACTTGTGCTTGCGGATGAAGTCGGCCAGGTGATCGAGCAGCGGACGCTGCGCCGCTGAAACCTCCCGCTCGGGCAGCACCAGGCCCGCCCGTTCCCGCTCGGCTTGGTTCACGATGGCCTTGAGCTTTTCCGCCGCGACGCGTTTGTCTGTCACGCCCAGGGCGACCGTCTGCACCTGCCCTTGCCCTTCAAGGCGATATCGACCGGTGTAGGTGCGATCCTGCACCGCCCGCCCGTTTCGCTTCCGCTTGCGTCGCAGGACGTACATGATCATCGGCCACGCCCCCGCTTGAGCCGTTCCAGATACGTCTGCACGTCTGACTCGAACAGGCACGAACGCCCGCCCACCTTCACCGGTGCCGGCAACTCGCCGCGTTGCACCAGGCGACGCACACCACGCACGCAGATCCCGCCGAGGCGATCGGCCACGTCCTTGAGTTTCATCAGTCGATCGTTGAAAGCTTCCCCGGACATCATTTACTTACTCCCTCGCTTTTTCTTCTGGCGTGCTTTTCCACGCTCAGCTTCCACCCGCAGCTTCCCGACTTCTTCTTCCGTGAGCTGTTCGCCCACCAGGCGCGCCAGGGCCATCGTGATCTTGGGCGACTCGGTGAGCAGTTGTGCGATCACCCGATTGACCGGACTTTCCATGTCGGAGAGAAATTTTTCCTCATCCGCGACGCCATGCCGTACAATCCGCTCAATGAGTGTGGACCGGGCCTCGTCTCGCGCCTCCGCAATCGCGTCCAGCCGCTGCACGAGTTCCGGATCCATCGAAATGCTGAATTTGTCTTTTGGTTCTGGCATGGTGACCTCGATCATACCATAGTCACCTCCTCTGTCAAGAACGAATCTACTAGGCGCATCATCATGTTCAAAGACAAAGAGGAATTCTTTCGCGAGATTCTAAGCGACACTCTTACCGCAATTGACGTGCTGCACGAGGACAGAACCAGTAGTTTTAATCGCCGCATGTTCGTCCGTGCAATCTTCGCAGGTGCAGAGGGTATTACACACCTTCTAAAAACGTGGTCGCTCGGTTTCGCGAACGAAAATCCTGGTCAATACACTATTGGGGAAATTGCGCTATTACGTGAAGAATCCTACGAGTTGGATCGTACAGGAACAAAAGTCAAAAGCCGTTCCAAGTTTGTGCCTACAGCCAAGAACTTTCGCTTTGCAGTTGTTAGTTTTATGAAGTTTGATCCAGATTTTAAATTCGACTCAGGCGGCCAAGGATGGGAATCATTCAAGGAAGCGTTGGCCATACGGAACAGAATTACCCATCCGAAAAAAGTCAGCGACCTTCAAATTGACGATGATGAATTGGACACATGCATAGATGCGCACCAGTGGCTTATACATTCAAGTTTCGCATGCTTAATCGACTACATGAAACATCTTTACAAACATTCGGCCTCTGCAGGGATACGACGCGAAATGCCAGATCAGCTACGGGAGCTGGAACGCTCGCTCAGTCGATTACGTAACTCGGATCAGTCATCATGACGCATGTTCTAAACATTCGCGGGTTCCCACTCTAACTATCGTTTCATTCTGTTCGCAAACCATCTTCCATCCATCACATAATTCAGTTAACCGATGCTGATATTCACTTTCGATACGAGCCGAAAGGCCATGAGCATGCAACCACACATTCACCCGATCCACTACGTGCCGGCTCGCTTCGTTGAGCACCGCGATGACCTTCTCGCTGCGTCCAACAGCATTTTCGAACACACGCCGCCGCAAGGTGCCGGGAATCAGACCCGACTGAATCGCGAGCATGACGTGCTCCGCCTTCGCACTCAGACGGCCCAGCCAACGCCCCCCATGGATCACCTTGCACATGAGCCCACTCGCGGCGCACCGTTTGAAGATCGACTCCAGGGGCCGCTTGCGTTGCTCGCGTCGCCAGCGTGGTTCGCGTCGCTCGGGCAGCAGGCCCGTCAACCGTAGCAGCTCATTCGCCGCTTTGGAGAAGCCCACCAGGCGGAACAGCTTTCGCTCACCGATCCACGGCGGAATCGCCGGCCACGGCTTGACCAGGTACTTGGCGATGTAGCCGACGATGCCCGACTTGCTGCGCACGAGCTGCGTATCGACGCCCGCCGGCTGGCTGATAGACCAGCGTTCGCACCAGCACTCCCGCACCGCCGCATTGAACGCCCGGAGGTCGGCGAAGCCGGGGCGCGTCTCAAAGCGCGTGCCGGCCAGGTCGGCCAGGATATGCCAGTGAATCCAGCCGTCGCCGCTCTTGGTCTGCACCTCCGCAACGCGGGCCCACACCTTCACGCCCAGCCGTTCGGAAAGCAGCCGCGACAGCTTCGGCATCACCTCATCGAAGGCCTGCTCGGGATTCTCGAACTGCGACCGGTCGATCGTCAGCGTGAGCATGACTGCCCGCACCATCGCCGCCACCAGCGCCTCGAACTTGCGCAGGTCGGCGATGCGTTTGCCCGTTCCGCCGTAGGGGTCCAGCTTCCCGCCGCTGTATTCGGGAATGACCATCACGTCATTGTTCGGGTCCAGCAGTTTCAACCCTTGCGGGGATTTGTTTTCTTCTTGGTCAAGACTAAGGCCGCCGCTGCGCGGCGGCAGGGTGGCGGCCATGACGGCCTCGCCATCGCCGAGCAGGGGGCGGCCTGCGACGGTCGGCGTCGGGGCCCCCTCCGCAGGGGGCCCCTCCCCGCCGCCGTCCGTCGAGCCCGCCGCTGTCGTGGGTGGGCGCTTGCTCATGGCTGCACCCTCCCGCAGCTCGTGCAGCCAGGGCGCAACCAACCAGGCACGCCACGTCCACCGAACAGCCGATCCTGCAACGCGCAGAACGTCCGCCGCCAGGTCGGGCGGTTGGCGATGACCCACTTGCGACGATTCGGGGCGTGGTGCCGCTTCTTCGCCCGGCCCAGGTAGACGCACAGCTCGCCGCCGTGTGCGTCGCGCAGATGAACCTCGATGCAGCGGGCTCGCCCAGCCATCTCGGCCCCGCGATAGCCGGCCAGTTCGGCCGACTCCAACAGCAACGGCAGCACGGCATGTGCGAAATCCAGATCGTCCTCGGCACTGGGCCGAGGCGGTAGTGATGTGCTATCCTTCATCTAACAGGCTCCTTCTTAGTAAGGGGTTTCTGCACCGCCGCCCGCTTCCCGTCGCCGCCAAGCTGAACAGGGAACGAGCGGCTTTTTCATGGACTCAAATCAACGTTTGTGAACACGTCACCGGCGTCGGGCCGGCCTGCGGTCAGTCGCTCGCCTGGCGGCTCCCTCCCTCCGGCCTCGATGGGGCCCCTGCCGTCTGGCTGCGTGTCCTCGCCCGCCGCAGAGCCGGCGGGCTGCGGGCCTTGCCCCTGCGGGCCGGCTTCGCCGGCAGCCGGCCCCATCGCCGCCACCTCGTCTTGCAGCTTCACCACCGCCAAGGCCTGGCGCACCAGATCGCCGATGGGCTCGGGCTCGTGGTCGTCAGTGCATCGTTCGAAGATGTGCCGGCCGATGGCGCACAGCTCGCGCCGGTTGCCCGCCGCGTCGGTGATGGTTCGCCAGGGCATGAGATCGCCCGCCGGGTCGTACACTCGACAGCTCATGGCTTGCCTCTTTCCCGTGCAGCGCGCACGACAGCCAGGACAGACGCCCGATCGCTCGGCGTCAGCCTTGGCCATGCTTCGATGAGTTGTGAAAGTTCGGGATCGTCCGCGAGAGCTGCGGGCGGTTGTGTCCCTATGTGTGTCCCACCTTCGCCGCCTGCGTCAGAATTGCGTTTATAGCGGGGTTCGAATCCCCTAGGGGACGCTTGCAAGTCGTTGACAGTAAGCGACTTATCCTGAAAAGAGCCGCAAGT
>JBGUBD010000025.1 GCA_041821185.1 Phycisphaerales bacterium AB-hyl4
GACGCGATTCCCCGCGACGGCGCCAGGGATGGTCGGGGTATGAACATGGCGGCGTGGCGAACGAGCGTTAAATCGCCAGGGCACGTGGGGCGGAGCCCTTGTTCATACCTGCGTCGCGAGATGCAGCGCGGTTTCGCAGCAAGCCGTGTACGCGTGTAGGTCAAGGTATTCATCGGCGGTATGGTTCTTGTGCTGGCCCGTGCTGATGGTGACGGTGGGGATACCGTGCTGCGTCAGCCAGTTGGCATCCAGGCCGCCGTTGAGCACGCCCAGTTCCACGGGTTGGCCCGTTGCCTGACGCATCGCCGAGCGGGCCATTTGCACGGTCGGCTCGGTCTGCTTGAGCCGGAACGACTCATACGCGAGCGTGTCCTGAAAGCTCACGCTACCGCGCCCGCCTTGCGCGTTGCGAAGTTGGCGTGCCGATCGTTCAAACGCCGTTTTGACTCGCTTGAGAAGGCGGTTGCGGAAGGTGGTGCTGTGACTGCGGATGCCGACGGTCAATCGAGCCGTGGGCGCGACGACATTGTTGGCGCTGCCGCCGTCGATCGTGCCGACGTTGACCGCTCCGCGCTGGTTGCCCTTTTCAACAAGGCCCAACCAGCCCTCGGCGTGCAATTCGGCAATGGCGTTCGCCGCGAGGGTAATGGCGCTGACACCTTCCTGCGGCCGTACGCCGGCGTGGGCGGGGATGCCCTCGATCGTAACGGACAGGTGGTGCGACCCGGTCGCACCGATGAACAGCTTGTTTGATCCGCTGCCGTCGAAGTTGAACGCCATGGTCGGCTTGCCCAGCATGGGCACGTCGAGCAGGCGGGCGCCGATCACCCCGGCCTCTTCCTGCACCATGAAGGCGAAGGTGAGCGGTGGGTGTGGCAACTTGCGGCGAAGCAGTTCACAGGCGGCGTACAGTATGGCCGCCACACCTGATCGATCGTCTGCCCCCAGCCCTTTGCCCGGCACGCCCGACTGGATGATGTCTCCCTTGCGGAGCGGCTTCGTGCCCACGCAGATGGGAACGGTATCGGTGTGAGCGGCGAACAACCGCCTTGGACCTCGTCGCGTTCCGCGTAGCTTGACGATGAGGTTGCCCACCTCACCGCCGAGGGGCGACGCTTTGTGTGCGCAATCGTGGCGTATCGCCGACGCCGGGCAGCCGACCTGTCTCAGTTGGTCTTTGATGAACTGCATGACCTGGGCTTCCTGGCCGCTGCCGCCGGGGATAGCCAGCAGTTGCATCACCAGGTCGATGGCCTGGTCCTGTTGGATCTTCTTGTTCGGGAATGCTGCAAGCGAATTGCGTGGCATCATTTGCCTTTCCATGTGTGGACGCGCGGATCGGCGGCCAGCGGATGAGCATGGCTTTGGATCAACATGCTCACGTCTACCTCTGCCTGACCTTACGCCAACGACCGCCGTAGTCGAAGTCGGGCCAGTTTACAGCATCACCACGTTTCACTTTTGCGATTTGGCTGTTGGGAGGGGGCAATAGAGCGTAGCGGGTTGGCGAGCCGACGTTTCAGCAAGAATGTTACGTCCGCAATGTTGAGGTGAAGTGGGGAGTGCTTGAAGTCAAAGCAGCGTGAAGCATTAATCTAAAGTATCCACGTCGCAAGCACGATGGAACACGGGCAAGCGCCAGAATCCGTTCTGACGGTTACCAGAGCCGAACACGTCGGGCAGAAGAACGCGAGTGCGACGCGACCGACCCAACTGAGATGGATGTAAAAAAGCCGCGTCGTTTCTGGATGTTCCAAGGATTCTCATCCTTGAAAAGCATCGTCGCGGCGCGGCGGTCAACTTAGGGGAAATCAAGGTTCTCATGGGTCCGGGGCTTGTTTGTCCCTTCCTTGAGTTCTTCACTTCACCATACCTTTGCGACCCGCCGCCGTCCACGGTTTCGCGCTCGGAAGCTGTTGGTCGGCGAATGAACCTTTGCGTTCATCAAATCGTCGGGCACCGGGGCAGCGATCCGATCGCCGCATCGCGATTCAAAATCCAGCCACACTCCATTGCCATGCAGAAACAAACCGCGTTTTGCAGCAGGCAGCTAACGAGGGAGGTAGCCGCGTTCATCCGCCGCGCTGGCGTTGGTCGGGATCATCGGCAGATACTAGACCATGTGCAGCACGGCGATGCTTGCACGGGCTTGGATCATGCTCGCGCGGTATCGATCGCATTACACGGAGGGCGTGAGCGTTCCGCGCAGTTCGGGCGAGCCCTGCCGCGCGAGGGCCGGCAGCGACGGGGCGACGGCGACAACCGGCCGCAGGTGGACGCTGAAGGCGAACGGCTTAGGCTTGAGCTGATAGGCCTCGGACAACCTCGTGCCGCAGCTCCCGCTTCCGATGCCGTTCTGCGCGTGATCCAGGTGAAGCGTGATAAACGGTCGGGGCCAAAGCTCGCTGGTGTGCGTGGCGTGTTGCAGGTCGCCGACGGTATAACGATGCGCGCTGAAGTTGATATACGGCTGGCCGAGCACGAGCAGCCCGGCCCCGCTTGTGTTGCGCAACGCGAGCCATCGCACGTCGGAGCGATTGCCGTTTTCCTGCGGGTAGACGTAGGGCGTATAGAGTTGGTCAACCGTCGCATGATGCACGTCGACGCGTGTGGCGCGACGGGTGTCGGTGTAGTTCTCGCCGGGGCCGAGGCCAAACCACGTCACCTGGTCGAATTTGCCAGGCATCGCCAGTTCCAGACCGATGCGGGGAAGCATCTCGGGCCAGTCGCCGGTGAACGTGCCTTCTACGGCAATCGTCAGTTCACCACTGCCGAAGAGCGTATAGACGTAACGGCAGCGCAGCGCAATCGCGGACGTCGGCGGGGCAATGCGTGCCTCGACGCGAAACTGCGTCGCGTGCTCGTCGAGCGGTTCGATCTCTACATTGTCGATGCGATGCTGGAGTTGGTCGAGCTTCGCCTTCAGCCAGCCCTCCCTGATAGCCTTGCCGCTGCCCATGCGTTCGTTGTCGATCGGCGCCCGCCACAGTTGCAGGCGTGGCCCTTCAGTGAGCAGGTCCTGCCCTGCCATGCGCCACAGCGTTACACGGCCGAAGACGGGATCGAAAGCGAGCTCTGACCCGTCGGCGACAAAACGAGGCTCGCTGACGTGCTTAACCTCGCGAAGTATTGCAAGCGTTTCACGACGGCGCGGCGGGACGACCGGTGCTTCCCATGGCAAGGCGAATTGCACCTCGCACAACTCATAGCCCGCCTGAGCCCACGGCGTCGCACGAGCCAGGCCGAAAGTGAGGTCGAGGTGATACTCCGCGCCTGACACGAGTGTGAGCGGCCGCTGAATCGGCAGCGTGACGTTCGCCTGCGCACCT
>JBGUBD010000026.1 GCA_041821185.1 Phycisphaerales bacterium AB-hyl4
GCGTTGCGTTCGCGGGAGTGGGTCGGCCGCGTGAAAAAGCTCGGCCAGGCTGGCGTTATGCAACTGCATGGCCAGCGGCCACTGGGGGCCGTAGGGCGATAGCGTGGCCTCGTCGTGGAACAACGCCGTCCAACTGGCGAGCGCTGCGACGGCCATGTGCTCGAAACGAGCAGGGCGGTCCGGCCGCATGCCAAGCAGGTACGAAACCTCCGCCAACGTCAGCAGTAACTCGGCGTCATGCGTTTCAGCGGCCAGTTCGCGCAGCCGCGCCGCGTTGCGCTCGGTCGCCGCGGGGCGAAGGCTGTTCATTGTGAGGATGTGCGTCGAGGTGGCACTGAGTTGATTCGAATTCAGCGCACTGCGTTGTAATGTTCCGATCACCTTCGCCGGCCGTACACGTTCGACGCCGAGCGATGCGCTGCATCCGATCATGCAAGTCAGCAGAATCGTCAGCGAAATGGATAGCAGCGTTCGACTCATGTCAGCAGGGCGTGGGAGGGAGCTTACAGCTTACAGCGGTGCGGCGCTACCGGTTCACCATGTCGCATGATTCTACTGTCATGTTGAGAGGTTTGGCGTAGCGAGGCGGGGCGTGCATACATCGGTCGCTCTGCGCGATCCGCCGTTCACCATGGCGGGGCGAAATACTCGCTACCGTAGACGATCACCCCGCCCATATGAGCGGTGGTGCCGACAAGAGCAACACCCACGAGCAGGCTGAATCGATAGGCCCACAACCATCGTCCACTGTTGCGTCGGCGCGCGAGTTCGGAGAGCATCGCCAGCACGACAAACCAGCCGACGACGGCCGTACCCAACCAGCGGTGGGCCGAAAGGCCGGCCACCGCTTCATCGTATTGCCACTGCCAGCCAGCGTTCAGCCAGCCCAAGAGGCCGGCAACCAACGCCCCAACCGCGCCCAGCCACAGGCAGTACCGTCCTGCGCTTGCCAATTGTGATCGGTCGGTCAGCCAGGCCAACCATTCCGCCAGCGCGGCAGCCGCGAGCAGCGCGATCGGAAAGTGTACCGTCTGGACGTGCAGTCGACCGAGCCAGTTGAGCCAGTCCGAGCCATCCGCCTCGCACCCCGGGAGACACGATGCCAGTGCCGCCACACCGAGCCACCGCCAGTGACCGCCGGACCAATCGAACTGTTGCGAACGTGCCATGCCGCCGCCTTTCACGGGCTTCCCCACGGTAGTGCCCGCTGCTCCGGCATTCGGACCTGGATGAACGCCACGTCTTCGCGCATGTGGCAGACATTGCACGCGTTCATCAGCCGTTCGTAACGCTGGTGAAACTGCTCGCCATCTTCAGCTTCAATTGCCTCGACGAGGGCGGGCAACTCGCGATTGAGAAACGGCTGCGCCGAAGCGCCGCGCCCCGGCCGACGCTTGATGCCCTTTTCGATGGCATCACCGATCTTCTCCGCGTGATACTTCGCCAACGGCCAGTTTGCCTCGTCGCCGGCGAAGTACAACTCGTTGTAGCGGTAGCCCACCTCGACCATCGCCGCGCTGAAGCCGCCGAACTGGTCGGCCAACTGGTCCAACTGTTCCTGCGTATCACCTTCCAACCATGTTTGCGATTCGCCAGCCGGAGCCGACTCATTCGCATTGTCGGCCCCGGCGTTCCCATCGCAGCCGACCAGCCAGGGCGACCCCGTCATCACAGCCAACATCCACAAATAAGCCAAACAACGTTTCATGATGAACACCCTCTCAATTGAGACATGAACGAGCTTGCAGCGGACAACGTGCCTGCTTCCAAACTTCATCGCGAATCGGGCAGTACGCCTTGCTCGCGAAGCCAGTCTTGCTCGTGCTCGGCTAACGCGTTGGCAAGCGTCTGGATCGTAGACCGATCGAGCGGTTTGTCTTGCGCCTTCGCAAAGCATTGATGCACTGGGTGGCCGTTGTCCGCCAGCCACGCGAGGTAGACCTGGCCGCTGTAAAACAAGGGCACATCCACCCACTCAGGCGAGGCATCATTCAGGTTGCCGTCGGTGTATTGGGCCGGGACGTCCGCATCTTCACCCAGACCGAGCGTCAGCGGCATCGACACGTAATGCCAGCGGGCCTGCGTCGCGTCGGCATGCACCGCAAAGGCGACGTTGTACGTCTGGCCATGCTCAAGTGCCTTGCTGTCGCGCGGGTCCGGCGCTGCCAACTCACGCGTGATCCAGACGTGCCAGGCGCCGTCGATCCATCGGCCATCCGCGGCAAGACTCGCCCGGCTGCCCGACGGTTCACGCAGGTAGCGTCGCGGCAGCACGTCGCCCTCTTCCCACGCGTGATCCGGATCGAAAGGTAATGCCGTGTCTTCGA
>JBGUBD010000027.1 GCA_041821185.1 Phycisphaerales bacterium AB-hyl4
AAGGTAATACGGATCATCCTGGCCATATGCGCGGTCGAGCAGCAAATTATCTTGCAGGGCATGGCGATCACGCTCGGCCGGGTCAAACATGTACAGCGGCTGGTCCTGCTCGTCGTCCCAGTTGGTGGCGTACATGCCCTGCCCCTCGGCCGAGTTGCGGGCATCGAGCACGTAGCCGGGGTCGGCGTAGCCGATGGGGTTGCTGCGGTGAGCACGCCACTGCCAGGTGTTGATGAACACGCCTTCGTCGCGCAGGCGATCAAGTTCGTCATCCGAATGCGTGCGCTGCCACATCCCGGCATCCATCTCGCCCTCTCGCGAAGCGGGGAGGAACTTGTTGACATCCGCCGGCGCTTCGTCCGTCCGGCTGCTGACGCCGGGGTGCATCGTCACGTAGCCGCCATACTCGGCGAAGCCTTCAACCGAGCCATCGTCGAGCATCATGGCGATGCGGTCTTCCTGCAAGCCCGTGGGGGCCGGGCCGGCAGCCCCTTCGCCCAGTCGCTGCCATTCACCAGCCCGGTAGACGAGGTAGTCGTGATACCAGCTTGGATGATCGGTGGCGAACTCGTAGCGAATCTGGATGTGCGTATCGTTATAAACCACGGCAACGCGTAGCAGACGTGTCAGATCGTCGCTGGCGGGAATGTAGATATTCGCGGCCTGATCCACCGCTTGCGGCTCGCTGTGTTCGCTGCGGCCATCGTCCGGGCTTGCCTGGCAGCCGAACGCCATGATGCCGATGCCACACGTCAAAACGATTCTGCTAATCGTCCGCATGATGCCTGCCTCCAGAAGATACGTTGATGACAATTCAGTCCTACCCTATCGACTGCAGACACGGCTGCAAGCATTACGGGTGTACACGATGCCGCAGGATGCGTAAGCCGTTGAGCACCACCACCACGGTCGAGCCTTCATGGAACAGCACCGCGAGCGAGATCGGCGCCAGGCCGATCGCGCCCATCGGCGCCAGCAGCACAATCACTGCGAAGGCGATGAACAGGTTCTGGTAGATGATCCGCTGTGTGAAACGGGCGAGCGAGATCGCCTCCGGCAGCTTGTTCAGATCGTCGGCCAGCAGTACGACGTCGGCGGTCTCCAAGGCGACGTCATTCGCCGAGCCGGCACCGCCCACCGCCAGGCCCACGGTCGCGGCGGCGAGGGCCGGCGCGTCGTTGACGCCGTCGCCGACCATCGCGACGCCGCCATACTTGCGATCCAGTTCCCGCACGCGCTCAAGTTTCGCCTGCGGCATCAACTCCGCTTCCACGTCGGTGATGCCCAGCCGACGGGCGATGGCGTCGGCAGCGGTGCGATGATCGCCGGTGAGCATGACCGTGTGGCGCAGGCCTATCGCATGCAGCGCGGCGATGGTCTCGGCGGCGGCCGGGCGCGGCTCGTCCATCAGAGCGATCAAGCCCACCAAGCGTCCGTCCACCGACACGCCAACGGTCGTGCGCCCTTGTTCGCGCCACTGGTCCCACACCGCCTGCGTCTGCTCCTCCACGCCCGCCTCAAACAGCAGCGGTCGACCCACTGCGATCGCACGACCTTCTACGCGCCCGCGCATCCCCGCCGCCATCACCCGCTCCGCTGCCTCCGGCTCGACGAGGCTCAACCCCCGCCCGGCACATGCATCCACAATCGCCCGGCCAAGCGGGTGCGGGCTGCCCAACTCCAGGCTGCCCGCGAGTCGCAGCATCTCGTCTTCCGATATCTGCTCATCAAAGCTCTGCATCGCAACGACGCGCGGCTTGCCTACCGTAAGCGTGCCGGTCTTGTCGAAGGCGATCGCCTTCACCCCCGCGAGGTGTTCAAGATGCACACCGCCCTTGATCAGCACGCCGATCCGCGCTGCCTTGCCGATACCCGCGAGAATCGCCGCCGGCGTGCCGATCGCCAGCGCGCAAGGCGACGCGGCGGTGAGGAAGGCCAGCGCCTGGTAGAACCAGCCGGCCCACAGCGCCCCGTCATGCCGGCGCGGCGTCACGCCCAGCAGCGGCGGCACGACGATCAGCAGCACCGTCGCCCCCAGCACGCATGGCACATACCATCGCTCGAACCGCTCGGCCAGTTGCTGCGTGGGTGACTTGGCGCCCTGCGCCTGCTCCACCAGGCGGATGAGCTTGCTCAGCGTGTTGTCCTTCGCCAGCTTCGTCACCTCGGCGATCAGCGTACCGCCGCCGTTGAGCGTGCCGGCGAACAGCGCATCGCC
>JBGUBD010000028.1 GCA_041821185.1 Phycisphaerales bacterium AB-hyl4
GTCGCCGTACTCGCCGTAGCCTTGCACCCAGCCGAGCCAGCCGGTCGGGCCGCTCATATCGGCTAACTGTCGAGCGGACTGCTGCGTGTCGGCACTGGCCAGCGACAGCGAGCCGCCCTGGAAGCTCGTCGCCGGGCCGGGCAGGGCCAGGCTGGCGACCGCCGGTCGGCTGCGGTTGAACACGGTGTTGCGAGCGCTGGTGGTCGCCTGCACCACGGCGGTCGAGCTTGCCCCGGTGGTTTCGCCGGAGAGCTGCTGGATGGCGTCGCGGGCGTTGGCGTCATCCAGGCCCGCCAGCTCGTTGAACACGAAGGCGAGATCGCCCGTGGCATGCGGCAGCAGGTGGTCGATCACCCGGCCGACGCCGCGCTGTCCGCCGCTGCGAGCGAGCTGCTCGAAGTGGCCGGTCCAGTCGTCGTCATCGTCATCGCCGGGCGGCGTGAACTTGTCGTCGAGCGTGAGCGTCAGCAGCACATCGTGAGCGGTGTAGCTCAAGGCCACGTCGAACAGGTTGCTGCTGACCGTGTCGAACTTGCCGTCGACGCCGCCGTCGGCGGTGAGGATGGTGTACTGCGTACCGTCGTGATAGTTGCCCGGCTCAGCGAAGACGTCGACCTTGCCGCCGAGGATCGTGGCCTCGCCGGTGACGTAGACATGGTCGTTGTGCACGCCGGGCGTGTGGCCGCCGTCGATGATCTCGACGTAAAGCGTGGCGAAGCTGCCGTGGGTGTAGTCGCCGTCGACGGTGAACGTGCCGATGGAGTTGCCGGGGCTGAGGATGCCATCGCTCATCAGCAGGTTGCCGACCGTGCCCGTGCCGCCGAGCGTGCCGCTGCCGAAGACGTGGAAGTCGGAGTGGGCAATCGTGCCGTTGACCAGGAGCGTGCCGGCGGTGACGTTGGTGTTGCCGGTGTAGCTGTGCGTGCCGAGCAGCGTGGTCGTGCCGGTGTTGTGGTGGATGACCTTCAGGCCGCCTTTCAGCAGCACGGCATCGCCGTCGGCCGTGCCGTCGCGGGTGAGGTAGTAGTCGCTGTCGGTGTGGTTGAAGTTGACGGTCGCGTCACCCGAGCCGGTGGTGATCTCCGGGGTATCGAGGATGCCGGCCGCGCCGCCGTCGCCGATGTTGACCGTGCCCGTCGCAATGGGACTGGTAGCGAGGGAGAGGTAGTTGCTCGCCTCGACGACGCCGCCGTCGACAACGCTGAGCACGCCGTCGCCAAATTGGCTGAGGTAGACATGCTGTGTAATCAACCGGCTGCCCTGGCCGGAGACGGTGACATTGCCGACGCTGTCGATGGTGTCGCCGATGACGACCAAGTAGGTGGCGTCGACCACGGCGCCGTCGGTCACCTCAAGGATGCCGAAGCCGGCGCGGCCGACGTCGATCCTGGGCAGATCCAGCGTGGTGCCCGCGCCGGTGACGACGAGGTGGCCGTCACTGTCGGCGATATGGCCGACCCTGGTATTGTTGTTCACCGCGACGTTTGAGCCGTTGCGGATGATCATGGACGCGTTGTCGCCGGCGTTGGTGCCGAGGAAGAGGCTTTGCAGATTCGGCGCGTTGGCGTCGTCGAAGATGAGCACGCCCTGGCGGACGTTGGTGTTGCCGGTGTAATCCTGCGTGCCGGTGAGCACGGTGACGCCGGTGTCGAGATGGTTGAGCGTGAGCGAGCCGGTGAGGGC
>JBGUBD010000029.1 GCA_041821185.1 Phycisphaerales bacterium AB-hyl4
CGGCTCGAGCAGGCGGCGCATGAACAGGATCTCGCGAATGTCCGCCGGCGTCAGCTCGGCGACGAATGTGGCCTTATGCGGAATGCTGCGGACCAGCCCCTCGCTCTCCAGGCGACGCAGCGATTCGCGCAGCGGGATGCGGCTCGTGCCCACGCGATGGGCCAGATCCATCTCCACCAGCCTTTGCCCCGGCGTGAGCTGGCCGCGGTAGATCCATTTCTTGAGCTTGTGATAGACGGCGGTGGAGGTCATGACGCTTCGTCGGTGGGATGAGCCTGGTGGTGGCGGCGCCCTTACCGAGGCACGCAAAGAGCACCGCAGCTTGAAGGCTTGCAAGCAGCTGGCACAGCAGATAGATTGTATACAATTAAGGCGTCTCGTCAATCTGTCGGGATCATCTGGATCGTTCAAACACGCTTTTATATGGCATGACTGGAGAAAGCGATGTCGTCGAAAATTCGACTGGCGGTGGCTGGTGGAAGGCGTGGCGGGAACTTCTCGGTCGCGTTGGAACACCTGGCGGATCGGCTCGCGCTGACGGCGGTGTGCGACCCGCTGCCCGAGGTGCAGGCGCGGTGGCGCGAGAAGCACCCCGACATTCACACGTATGGCGATTTTGAGGCGCTGCTCGCCTCGGGCGACGCCGATGCCCTGCTGCTGGCCACGCCCGCGCCGATGCATGCCCGGCAGGCCGTTGCCGCGATGGAAGCAGGACTCGATGTGCTCAGCGAAGTGCCCGCGTGCATGACGCACGACGAGGCGATTGCGTTGGTCGATGCCGTCCGCCGTACGGGACGGACGTACATGCTGGCGGAGAACTATTGCTATCGTCGCGAACTGATGATGGTCAAGCACATGGTCGATCGCGGGGCGATGGGCGAACTGACCTACGCCGAGGGCATGTATCTGCACGAGCTTGGCGGGCTGAAATTCAACAGCGACGGCTCGTTGACCTGGCGGGGTGAGATGGGGGCGACCATGTCGCCTTCGGTGTACTACCCCACGCATTCGATGGGACCGGTGGCGCAGTGGATGGGGATCAACCGCGATGATGAGCTCGCATCCGTTTATGCACTTGGCTACCCGGGCCTGAGCATTGCCAACTACGCCCGCCGCCGCTTTGGTGACGACCACGCCGCCGCTTCGCCCGCCTACTGGCGACGTGGCGACGGAGCGGGCTGCCTCATTCAGACGAAGCGCGGGCGTGTCATTTACCTGCGCGTCGACACGTGTTCGTTGCGTCCGCATCACATGATCAGTCACGAGTTGCAAGGCACGCTCGGCTGCTTCCGCACCCCCGCCGACGCCGATGAAGACCCGCGCATCTGGCTCGACGGCTACAGCCCCGGCGCCAGTCCGCCACGGAGCGAAAACCCTGACTGGCGCAACGGCGACCCGATGCATTGGCAGTCGCTGTA
>JBGUBD010000030.1 GCA_041821185.1 Phycisphaerales bacterium AB-hyl4
GGGCGACGCGATCTCTGCCGTTTCCGGTACGCATTGCAGCCACGCGGTCGTGCAGCCGGGCAAGGCGGGCGTGACACGACTTCCCGATGGCGTCGACCCGGCGACGGCGAGCCTGTTCGTGATGCCGGCGGTGGGACTGGCGGGCGTGGACATGGCCAACCCGCGCATGGGCGACGTCGTCGTCGTCCACGGCTGCGGGCCGATCGGCCTTGGCGTCGTGGCGGCATGTGCTCATCGCGGTTGCCGGGTGATCGCGGTCGATATCGACGACGATCGTCTCGAACGGGCAAGCGCGCTTGGAGCCGACCATCTCATCAACAGCTCGCAACGCCCCGCCGAGGAACAGATCGCCGATCTGCTGCCCGATGGGACGAACGGCGCAGACGTGGTGTTTGAATCGACGGGTCTCCCCCAGTGCATCGACCCGGCCATTCGCCTGTGTCGGCCGTATGGCACGTTCGTCTGGCAAGGCAACTATGGCGAACATCCCATCCAGATGCGCTTCCTCGAACCGCACGCTCGCCGACTGACGATGTACTTTCCTTGCGACGATGGCGGCCCGCCTTGCCGGCAGGCGGTACTCAAGAATATGGCCGTCGGCGCATTGCCCTGGCAGCACACCATCACGCACCGCGTTGAGCCAACCGAGGCGGTGGCTCTTTACCATCGAATGCTCAAGGACCAGGCTGCCGACCTCGTGAGCGCGGTCATCAAATGGAGCGACGCGTAAGTCGGCACCGGCCATCGCATCAAGGAGCAGACCATGCCTTATACCCTGATCACCGGCGCCAGCGGTTTGATCGGCCGTGCGTTGTCGACCTCGCTTAACGCCAACGGTGGGACCACGCCGTTGGCCATGAGCCGACGGGGGGCCGACCTCGATGTCGCTTCCGTGCAAGGTGACTTTGCCCGCTTTGAAGACCTGCGGCAACTGGACCGCTATGAGATTGAAGCAGTGGTTCACCTCGGCGCGGTGACCGGCGGTTGCAGTGAGCATGACGCGATGGCCGTCAACGTCGAGGGCACGCGCTGCCTGATGCGATACCTGATCGACCGGGGTTGCCGACGGTTCGTCCTTGCCAGTTCGATCGCGGCGGTCGGCCTGCAGTCGCCGGACTTTCGCCCGCGCAGCTTTCCCATCGCCGACGAGCATCCCTGCGATGACCGCCACGGCTACGGCTTCTCAAAGTATCTCATGGAAGAAGTCACACGCTATTTCCATCGCCAAAACCCGCAGATTGACGCCACGAACCTTCGGCTGGCGGCGATCTATCCAGATGGCAAGCCGCCTGAGACCGAACCCGACTGCACGCCCGGGCCATGGGCGCTGGCAGGCCTGACACAAATGAGTCTGCGCGACGCGGTCGATGTGTTTA
>JBGUBD010000031.1 GCA_041821185.1 Phycisphaerales bacterium AB-hyl4
CCGGTGTCTTCCAGGAGCAGGCCGTCGCCGGTGTCGTTGATGCGGGCGTGGATGGCCAGGCCGCGGCTGTTGATTTCGTTGATCACGTCGCCGAGGGTCTGCTCGTCGCCCTGGGTGAGGTCGACGGTGGCGGAGTTGCCCGCCGAGTCGGTGAGGGTGAACTGGCCGCGGTTGACGCCCAGGCGGTCCATGCGGGTGGCTTCGGTGATGAAGCGGAAGCTGAGGTTGCCGGTGTCGGCCGATCGGCCGTCGTGGGAGCCGACGAGGTTCAGCTGCTCAGCCGCCTGCCCGGTGAGGTCGGCGACGGCCAGCGTGCCGCTGCCGCCGGTGGTGTCGGTGAGCTTCAGGCCGTTGCCCGCGTCGTTCAGCGACGCGGTGACGCCGGCGCCGGCGTCGTTGATGCGGCGGATGATGTCGTGGATGCTGTCGGCGCCGGTGAGGTCGATGTCGGTGGCGGCGCCCTGGCGGTTGGTGAGCTGGATGGTGCCCAGGTCCAGGCCGGCGCCGCCGTTGAGGTTGCGGGTGAGCTTGGTGTTGAGGCCGGCGACGAGGCGGTGGCCGGTGGCTTCGCCCGCGTGGCTGCCGAGGAGGCCGAGGTCTTCGCCGGCTTTGGAGTTGTTGCGGGCGGTGACGTTCAGGCCGCCGCCGCCGCCGGTGGTGTCGGTGAGTTTGAGGCTGACGCCGTCGTCGCCGACGCCGGCGGTGACCGCGCCGCCGGTGGTGGTGTTGATGCGTTGGATCATCTCGCCGAGGCTGTCGAGGCCGGAGAGGTCGATGTCGTGGTTCGTGCCGTTGGCGTCGGTGATGCGGATGTCGCTGCTGCCGGTGCGGGTGCGGATGCCGTTGCCGTCGTTGAGGTTGCTGAGCAAGGTGGCGTCGCCGAGGCGGTTGACCTGCTCGCCGATCAGTTCGGGGTCGGCGGTCGCGCCGACGAGGCCGAGGGCGGCCGCGACGCCGCCGCCGCTGACGTCGGCGACGCTCATCTCGCCGGCCATGCCGGTGTTGTCGGTGAGCTTGAGCCGGTCGCCGTCGACGCTGGCGGTGACGTTGACGTTCATGGAGCTGTTGATGGCGTCGAGCACGTCGTTGACGGTCATGGCCTGGGTGAGGTCGACGGTGCTGCTGGCGCCGGAGCGGTCGGTGATGCGGATCGTGCCCCGGGGCACGCCGTCGCCGGCGTTGAGGTGGGCGAGCTTGGTGTTGGCGTCGAGGCGGGCCTCGCCGCGCTGGAAGCTGAGCGT
>JBGUBD010000032.1 GCA_041821185.1 Phycisphaerales bacterium AB-hyl4
GGAGAAACAACCCATGCGTATCACCATGGTCGGCACCGGCTACGTCGGGCTGGTCACCGGCACCTGCCTCTCGAACACAGGCAATGACGTGACCTGCCTCGACATCGATCAAGCCAAAATCGACAAACTCAATCACGGCGTCTCGCCCATCTACGAGCCGGGCCTCGATGAACTGATCCGCCGCAATGCCAAGGCCGGCCGACTGCAGTTCACCACCGACGCGGTCGCCGCGTACCGCCGGG
Source organism: Phycisphaerales bacterium AB-hyl4 (assembly GCA_041821185.1). Classification (NCBI taxonomy): domain Bacteria; kingdom Pseudomonadati; phylum Planctomycetota; class Phycisphaerae; order Phycisphaerales; family Phycisphaeraceae; genus Natronomicrosphaera; species Natronomicrosphaera hydrolytica. The sequence goes on from JBGUBD010000032.1 coordinate 243, forward strand.
CCGAAGCCATCTTCATCTGCGTCGGCACGCCCTCCGACGCTCAAGGCTGCGCCGACCTCAAGTACGTGCTCGAAGCCGCGAAGCAGATCGGCCAGGCCATCGAGCAAGGCGACGGCGCCACCGGCTCGGGCCCGGAAGACCGCCGGGCCAAGATCGTCATCGTCAAGTCCACCGTGCCCGTGGGCACGAACGCCAAGGTCAAGGCCGCCATCGAAAGCCAGACCACCAAGCCCTTCCGCATGGCCAGCAACCCCGAATTCCTCAAGGAAGGCGCGGCGATCAACGACTTCATGAAGCCCGACCGCGTCGTGCTCGGCGTCGATGACAAGCCCACCGGCGACCGCCTGCGCGATCTCTACGAGCCGTTCGTCCGCCAGGGCAACCCGATCTTCATCATGGACATCCCCTCGGCCGAGATGGTCAAGTACGCCGCCAACGCCATGCTCGCAACCAAGATCAGCTTCATCAACGAGATCGCCAACCTCTGCGAAGCCTACGGCGCGGACATCGACGAGGTCCGCCGCGGCATGTGCTCCGACGGCCGCATCGGCAACAAGTTCCTCTATCCCGGCTTAGGCTACGGCGGCTCGTGCTTCCCCAAGGACGTGCTCGCCTGCATCGCCATGGGCGACCAGTCCGGCAGCCCCGCCGCCCTGCTCCAGGCCGTGCACGCGGTCAACCAGAAACAGCGCGACACGTTCATGGCCAAGCTCGATCGCCACTTTAATGACGCCGGCCAGGGCCTCGCCGGCAAGCGTATCGCTGTGTGGGGCATCGCCTTCAAGCCCGGCACGGACGACATCCGCGAAGCGCCCGCGATCACGCTGATCCAGCACCTGCTCGAGCGTGGCGCGACGGTGGTGGCCCACGATCCGGTGGCACACGAGACCTGCCGTCAGGTGCTCGGCGAGTCGATCACCTACGCCGACGAGCCATACGCTCCGCTGGACGGCGCCGATGCGCTGGTGGTGTG